>NZ_JAYJLP010000056.1:0-317 GCF_051949055.1 Acinetobacter sp. Brlt_5 | reverse complement strand
CAGTGTAATGCAAATTGCATTACAAGTCGACTTTGCATAACAGCCATTATGTTAAATAGAATCAAAAAACCTCCAATAAAATCGTTATAGTATTATTGTTTATTGAGTAGATAAGAGAATTAAATTAGTGAAATACTCAAATGAAAAAATAGTAAAAGCTCTCTTACTTTCTCCTTTACCACTACTTTTTTTCACAGCAGTCCTGTTTATCGTAATGAATCAGGAATACAGCCTATACTCGATTTTAGTGGTTCTTGTAGGGCACGGTCTTGTCTACTTGGCTTATTGTATTTTGACTGTACCTTTCAGCTTCATAT
>NZ_JAYJLP010000055.1:0-374 GCF_051949055.1 Acinetobacter sp. Brlt_5 | reverse complement strand
TTTTTGTTTTAAAATAAATTAATTCTGTACAAATAGGTTTGTACGTAATCTACTTATTATTTTTTATTTAATTAGTTGAATTATATATATTTAATTTTGTACAAAATCTAATTTTAATAAGAGGTGTAATTTATGGGCGAAAAAGTCAAAACTTATGCAGTCAGGTTAGATCCACAAGTAGCAGAATTCTACGATCAATTGGCTAATTCAGAAGGAATCAGAACCAGTAAATTATTCAGTAAAATTTTGACCAATGATTTTCAATCTATTGCTGTTAAACAGCAAGCCGATCGTATTGAGGATCTGGTGAATCGATTAGAAAAGCGAATAGATGATTTTGAGGAAGATAATAATTTTTCTGAAAAATACTATGA
>NZ_JAYJLP010000054.1:0-449 GCF_051949055.1 Acinetobacter sp. Brlt_5 | reverse complement strand
TTCCTAGTACATTAAATACTTGGGAAATATGATGGCTACTGTTAACTTCAGGGTCGATGAAGCCCTTAAAGAAAAATCTTATTCAATCCTTAAAGAGCAAGGTATTGCACCTACGGATTTCTTCACTAGTATTCTTGAGTATGTTGCTACGACTGGGAAACTGCCTGTCAAAAAAGCTTTGCTTTCGGAAGAAGATGAAGAATTATTAGCTCTTGTCCGTAAGCGCATTAATGATCCTAAAGAGATGTTTGAGGAAGTCACATTAGATGACTTATAAGCTTTTACGTCACAAGGACTTTACAGCAGAATGGGAAAAACTCCCTGTTGCTATACGAGATCAATTTAAAAAGAAACTAGCCAAAGTCATAGAGCAGCCACATATTCCAAAGAATATGCTTAGAGGCGATCTTGCAGGTTGCTATAAAATCAAATTATTAAAAGCTGGTGTC
>NZ_JAYJLP010000053.1:0-450 GCF_051949055.1 Acinetobacter sp. Brlt_5 | reverse complement strand
CACCTACAAGTCAGTGTAGCAACGTAGTTGTTTGCGATCTCGTGAACTTAATCACTGTACAGCTTCAATTAGATTCATATACCAAAACGCTTGATTCAGTTAATTTCGCTAGTTCTCATTCAATCACTTCAACAATCAATCTCGCGATCTCCTGTTTCCGCTCTTGTATGAGTATGAACAAATTATTTCAACTCAAATATATTCTGTTAATGATTTAATGCATCCTCGTCGGACTGCATTACTGTGATAAATCACAGAGATTATCAAGTGGTGCGTATCTTAACGCTTCTACTTGTTAATCTCTAGGATCTAAACACTTGATCGCTTAGGAACTAAACATTCACGCTACTGTATGATCACATACTGCGCGAAGCGTAGCTTCTTGCTTAAATTTCAAGGAAAAGCATGCTTTTCTTGTCTTGAAATTTGGTGGAGACTAGGAGAGTCGAA
>NZ_JAYJLP010000052.1:0-470 GCF_051949055.1 Acinetobacter sp. Brlt_5 | reverse complement strand
GTTCAGGCAGTACTTCATCAACCAGCAAGGCGGCACTTTCGGCCATCCGCCGCGCCCCACAGCTCGGGCAGAAACCGCGACGCTTACAGCTGAAAGCGACCAGGTGCTCGGCGTGGCAAGACTCGCAGCGAACCCGTAGAAAGCCATGCTCCAGCCGCCCGCATTGGAGAAATTCTTCAAATTCCCGTTGCACATAGCCCGGCAATTCCTTTCCCTGCTCTGCCATAAGCGCAGCGAATGCCGGGTAATACTCGTCAACGATCTGATAGAGAAGGGTTTGCTCGGGTCGGTGGCTCTGGTAACGACCAGTATCCCGATCCCGGCTGGCCGTCCTGGCCGCCACATGAGGCATGTTCCGCGTCCTTGCAATACTGTGTTTACATACAGTCTATCGCTTAGCGGAAAGTTCTTTTACCCTCAGCCGAAATGCCTGCCGTTGCTAGACATTGCCAGCCAGTGCCCGTCACTCC
>NZ_JAYJLP010000051.1:0-481 GCF_051949055.1 Acinetobacter sp. Brlt_5 | reverse complement strand
GCTTGTCTGTAATATTGGTAATGGCACCCTCGGAAATATCCAGTGCATACATATCGGCAATATGTTTTTGAATATCACGGTAGCTCATGCCGAGCGCAAACAGTGAGATGACTTTACTGTCGATCTCTTCAGAGAGTTTGGTTTGATTTTTCTTGACGAGTTGAGGCTCAAAATCACCAGTGCGATCACGAGGTGTTTCCAGTTCAAATGAACCGGAGGATGATTTTACGGTCTTGCGAGAGTAACCATTCCTGCGATTGGATGGTTTAGGATTTTCTTCCAGATAGTTTTCAATTTCAGCATTTAAAGCCGCTTCTGTCAGCTGTTTGATTAGTGGTGTCAGGATACCGTTTTCACCAGTGAGGGGTTGTCCTGACTGTAATTGTTTTAAAGCTGCTTCGAAATCAAAGTTGTTTGCCATGATGTGTCATTTCCTGTTTGATTCAGTTTATTGAAATGACACAGATTTTTGAACACTACC
>NZ_JAYJLP010000050.1:0-541 GCF_051949055.1 Acinetobacter sp. Brlt_5 | reverse complement strand
GAATGCATCATCTTTACCATTACCATCCGCATCCGTGACTGCTGGTGCAGTTAATGGGATCAAGTCATCTAGTCGACCTTGTAACCCCTCTTTCTCAACTTGTACTTCTGCCGGTAACGCATTTACTGCATTTTGTGCGATGGCTTTCAGTCTTTCAGCCTCATCAATCGCAGCCTGGGCAACTGCCTGCTCTGCTGGTGTGATGAGACCATTGCCATCTGTATCTGCATCGGCAATCGCTTGCTCGGCCTCGGCATAAGCTGATTCCGCTGCAGCCACCGCCGCTTCTGCACTGGCAATTAATCCGTTTAAGTCATCAATTACACCATCACCATCTGCATCTGTGACCACAGGGGCAAGCAATTCAGTCAAGGCATCTACGCGTTCTTGTAGCCCGTCTTTCTCAACTTGTACTTCTGCCGGTAACGCATTTACTGCATTTTGTGCGATGGCTTTTAGTTCGGCAGCTTCATCAATCGCAGCCTGGGCAACTGCCTGCTCTGCTGGTGTGATGAGACCATTACCATCTGTATCCGCATCA
>NZ_JAYJLP010000049.1:0-706 GCF_051949055.1 Acinetobacter sp. Brlt_5 | reverse complement strand
ATTAACCTGAATCGCGGATAAGAAATTGACTTGAAAAATAAGAGGACTAGAGCCATCAGTTGAGTTACCACACCAAACTCACAACTCTAGTCCTGATGTTCAATAGTACCGAATTATTCTGCGTAATTGATGATTTTTTTCTTAAATTTGAATCAACTTATTGGGAGTTTCTCAAACAAAACTGTGGTTCCTTAAGAATCAGAACTGCTCAACTCACAATTTCAGAAATCTGCTTTATTGCCATTTGGTACAAATGCTCTCATTTCAATAATTTCAAAGCCTTTTTCACCTGGTTAAAAGAAGATAAAAGCCATTTATTTAAGTACTTGCCTTGCTATCAAAGGATGATTCATCTGATCAATATGCACCAATTGGCCCTACACGCTTTACATGTGGCGCTGATGAAAGACCAAGCTACACAATATTTATGGATTGATTCAACAACTCTGCCAGTTTGTAAAAATCAACGTATTCAGCGTCATAAATCATTAGTCCAAATTGCATCACGTGGTAGAAGCTCAATGGGCTGGTTTTATGGCTGTAAATTACATATTGCGATGAATCAATTTGGTGAAATTGCCTGTTCTGCTTTATCGAATGGACATGTTGCTGACATAAAAATGGTTGAGCAATTGGTTGCTGGTATAGAAGCAAAACTTTACGGGGATCGAGGTTACATCAGCCAAGAATTAAAAATCAGATTGAA
>NZ_JAYJLP010000048.1:0-746 GCF_051949055.1 Acinetobacter sp. Brlt_5 | reverse complement strand
TGAAATTAACTTAAATATTTTTAATAACTTATTATCTTTCGACCACCGGGAAAATTTCTTGAATATGGAGTTTGGCTTTCCGAAGGCAGCAGGTAAATCCCGCCACGGGCAGCCTGTACGGATTCTATAAAGAATAGCTTCAATAAAATTTCGAAGATTTTGTTTGAGATAAATACGAAAATTACGGAAAATGTTTTCTAACTTAGACCAGTGTTGATCAGTCAACATTGTACGAGGCATAGCGAGGAGTAGATTTGGTTTGGCGATTAAATTCTACTTTCTCGCTATTTTTTTTGCACAGTAAATGTCAACAGACCCTAGATACTTTTCTGGGACTTATAATTCTTTAGCTTTATTAAAAGCGTAAAAAAATCCCCCTCGCTTTTGCTTGGGGGATTTTGAATAATGAGCTGGCGATGACTTACTCTCACATGGGTAACCCCACACTACCATCAGCGCTAAGAGGTTTCACTTCTGAGTTCGGGAAGGGATCAGGTGGTTCACTCTTGCTATGGTCGCCAGCACAACTGGTATGCTTACTCGCTATGGTCTTATTTACGTTGCTTGCGCTTCGTTTGCCTAGCTTTCTTCAAATAGAATGCATTAACAGATGTATCTGAGTTCTTGCGAGTAGAACTAAGCAGTGCTTAATTATACTCTCATTTGTTCGATTAGCTTAACTAAATCAAGTTTTCGTCTGATCGTTAGATCAATATAAAATCAATTGATGCTTTATATACAACTGC
>NZ_JAYJLP010000047.1:0-748 GCF_051949055.1 Acinetobacter sp. Brlt_5 | reverse complement strand
ACTTTGCGGCTGAGCAGCCCCGAATATCAGTGATATTCGTATTCGACTATTTGTAGAAGACAAAAGCATATTGATATTGCGATAAGCTATCAGAAAAGTCGTGATGGTCTCCACCTACTCGTCGACTCTACTGGCTTGAAGTTTTTAGGTGAAGGTGAATGGAAACGTAAGAAACATCAGCCTGAATATCGTCGCCAATGGCGTAAACTTCACATTGGTATAGATGCTGAAACGCTGCAAATACGGGCCGTTCAGCTCACGACAAACAATGTCAGTGATTCACAAGTACTCGAAGATTTACTTGATCAAATTCCACTTGATGAGCAGATTGATTCTGTCTATACAGATGGTGCTTATGACACGAAACACTGCAGAAAAGTCATTTCAGATCGACAGGCACATGCGGTGATTCCGCCAAGAAAAAATGCGAAGCCCTGGAAAGACAAAAAGCTGAGATCTTTAGAAAGAAATGAATTGTTGAAAACGGTTAAATGCCTAGGAAGAGCAATTTGGAAAAAGTGGTCTGGGTATCATCGCCGAAGCTTGGTAGAAACCAAGATGCATTGCATCAAATTATTGGGAGATAAACTCAGTGCACGGAGTTTTCAAAGCCAGGTGAATGAGATTCATGCACGTGTGGCAGTATTAAATAAATTTATGGAATTAGGCCGAGCTCATACCCAAGTTGTCACTTAAATTTAAACAACTTAGGAAAGCTCTATCTTTAAAATCTTTATGCAACAAAGCC
>NZ_JAYJLP010000046.1:0-890 GCF_051949055.1 Acinetobacter sp. Brlt_5 | reverse complement strand
TATAGTCAAATCATTATAAAACCAATACAATGGTGCAATGAGTTATTCAGAACATTTTAGACGTAAAATTTTAGCTAAGCTTGAGGAAGGTTATTCTATTCGAGCAGTAGCTGCACAATTTGAAATTAATAAAAATACCATTGTTGAATGGAAGAAACGTATAGAGATTAAAAAAACTCGTGTACGTAAACCTTCTAAAATTAACGATGATGCTTTACGTGAAGATGTTGAAAAGTATCCTGATGCTTATCAATATGAACGTGCTGCACGTTTTAATTGTGGTGTTTCATCTATTGGTGCTGCATTAAAGCGCTTAAATATTACAGTTAAAAAAAGACGTTAAGCCATCCTAAAGCAGATACAAAGCTTAGGGATAAATTTATTCTGCAAGTGAATGAATTAGAAAAAAACCATCCGATTATTTATCTGGATGAAAGTGGTTTTAAGTCACATGATTACAGACCTCATGGCTACTCACGAAAAGGAGTACCCTGTCTAGGGCAATATAATTGGCAATTAAAGAATCAGACCAATGCCATTGGAGCAATCCATAAAGGGTATTTATTTTCAGTCGGTTTATTTGACTGCAAAATCAATTCAGATGTTTTTCATTTTTGGATTGAGCAATTCCTCATACCAGCATTACCAGAAAATAGTGTAGTGGTTATGGATAATGCAGCATTTCATAAAAGAGCAGATATTCAGGAGTTATTGGAACAACAAGGGCATAAAATTCTTTGGCTTCCTGCATACAGCCCTGATTTAAATCCTATAGAACAGATGTGGGCATGGGTTAAACGTAAGCGTAAAGAATGGTTGATCGACTCAGTCGATGAGTTATTTCGAGTTTTTTTCGAATCTTGTATGAATAATAAAGTAGTTTGACTATA
>NZ_JAYJLP010000045.1:0-1163 GCF_051949055.1 Acinetobacter sp. Brlt_5 | reverse complement strand
AAAAAACCTGAGTCCTAACAGTTAAAATATGAGTGCAAACAAACACTTTAACGACCAGGATTCAGGTTTTGTCACATCAGAATACCGTATTTCATGAGCTAATTAAACCTGTTGTGCGACAGGATTTTGAACAACTTGCTAAAGTACACCATGTTGGACAGAAATTTAGAGCGGCTTCCCGGTGGGATCAGTTTATTGCCATATTGATGTCTCAATTCTCTTGTAGGCAAAGTCTGAGAGATATTCAATCCAATTTGGAGTGCCAACAGGAAAAGCTGAGTCATCTCGGAGCAAAGTCTATTCCCCGAAGCACGCTGGCACGAATCAATGAGCAGCAGCCTGCTACCTTGTATCAACAGCTATTTTACAAGTTGCTTAAATACTATGAACACTCAAAAGTAGCTCATAAATTTCGCTTTAAGAATCCCTTGTATTCCTTGGATGCCAGTCATATTGACCTGTCGCTTTCCTTATGTGAATGGGCCAAAGTTCACGACTCAAAAGCCAGCATGAAACTCAGTATAGGATTGAATCACAGCAATGATATTCCTGAGTTTGTTGCAGTTGAAAATGGCAAAGAAAATGACATGGTACAAGGCCGCAAATTCCAGTTTCCTGCTGGCAGCATTGTAGTTTTTGATAAAGGCTATGTCGATTACCAATGGTATGCAAATCTGACTGCTCAAAACATTGGATTTGTCACACGTTTTAGGCCTAAATCTGTGTATCAGGTGATCCAGCAACATCCAGTGCTTGAATCCAAAGGTATTCTAAAAGATGAAACCATTCAGCTGAATAGCGCACATGCCCTAAAAAGAAAAGCCCCAGTGTTAAGAAGAATTGAATATAGAGATCAGCAAAGTGGCAAGCACTTTAGCTTTCTCAGCAATAACTTTCATTTAGCCGCCTCCACCATTGCGGCGATTTATAAAGATCGTTTGAAAGTTGAGCTGTTCTTTAAGGCGATTAAGCAGAATCTCAAATTAAAAGCGTTTCTAGGCCGCAGCAGGAACGCAATTCAGACACAAATCTGGATTGCGATGATCGCCTATTTATTGGTGAGTTTCGCTCGACATTTAGGAAAAACAGGTTGGACAGTTCAACGTTTACTCAGAATAATTCAAGTGAATTTGTTTGAAAGAAGAACTTTAAAAGCTTTATTT
>NZ_JAYJLP010000044.1:0-1377 GCF_051949055.1 Acinetobacter sp. Brlt_5 | reverse complement strand
ACGTATAGGAAGAATAAACGCCCTTTTCACCCAAGTCCAACAGCTTTGGACCGCAGTTGACTCTTTCGACACCCCTGCGATGCAACCCAATCCGGCTGACGGGGAGCCAGCAACGCTGAAAATTTACCCTCCTCTTTCCCACTAGCGGCTCCTTTTCCGACAACCAGCACGGCGGATCCCTGCCGCGGCGCTGTGAACGCAGCATTTTGATTGGTATCGTTGGCCTTCAGGCTCGTCAGTCAAACAGACCCAGGAGCAGCTCAGCCGGTGGCGCCCGGCTTTCGGGTAACGCCCTGGTCCCGCTGGTTTCGGCTTTGTGCTTCAGGTGATCAAGGATCTGCTTGATCACTATAGGGTCTTCAATGCAGGCGATGACTTTCATGGCGCCGCCGCAGCCGCTGCAGGTCTCGATGTCGATATTGAAAACACGCTTGAGCCGTTGCGCCCATGTCATCGACGCTCGCCGTTGTGCTGGTGTTGCCGGTTCATCAGCCACCCTGACCTTGTTGCCCCTGCCCCGTTTTGCCGGCGTGACCAACGCCCGGTGCCGACTGTTGGGTGCGAACACCCCGTGGAAGCGGGTTAGGTTGACTCTGGGCTTCGGTACCAGGGCGGCCAGCCTTGCAATGAAATCCAATGGTTCGAAAATGACGTGCGTGGTGCCGTCCCGGTACGGCGTCTTGAGCTGGTAGCGCACGTTGCCGCCTCGTGTTAACGACAGCCGCTTCTCGGATACCGCCGGGCGGCTGATGTACCGGCACAGCCGTTCGAGCTTCTTGCGTTCATCGGCCCTGGCCGCCACGCCGGCGTGCAGGCTGAACCCGGCTACCTTGCCAATCCCGTCACCGAACGGATCACCACTGGTCGGCAGAGTTTGCAAAGTGAACACCTTTCGCCCCGCCTGTGAACCGACAGCGATACGGTAAGTGATCGAGTGCCCCAGCAGGGGTGTCATCGGGTCGTCATCCACCGCATCCGAGGCCAGATAGCTGTTTTCGACATCCCGTTCCAGCAGGCCTTGCCGTTCCAGATAGCGACCCACCCGGTGGGCGATGGTGTGCGTCAGCTGGGTGAGCTCTGGGCTGGTCGGCGCCTTGACCCAGCGGAAACGCGCTGAGCCGTGGGATTGCTCGACATACACACCGTCGAGAAACAGCATGTGGAAGTGAACATTCAGATTGAGCGCCGATCCAAAACGCTGGATCAGGGTGACCGCGCCCGTCTTGGCCACTTGGTGGGTATGGCCCGCTTTCTTGACCAGGTGCGTGGCAATGACGCGGTAAACGATGCCCAGCACCCACCCCATGATCTCGGGCCGGCTGGCAAACAGGAAACGCAGCTGAAACGGGAAGCTCAACACCCACTGACGCATGGGTT
>NZ_JAYJLP010000043.1:0-1392 GCF_051949055.1 Acinetobacter sp. Brlt_5 | reverse complement strand
TAATGCCAGTCAGTTAAGCAAATTTTAGTAAAATGTAGTAAAAATGAGTGTATGTAAATACGCTCATTTTTTTTATGTCTTTATCTGAACATTTAGAATCCACTCTTGAACATGCTCTCCCATCACTCAACCATTTTTGTGAACTTATTGATTTAAATTGGATTGAAACAAGCCTGCATCAAACAGGTAAGGCATCGATCAGAAGGAGAAAATTACCTGCTGAGCACGTGGTTTGGCTTGTTCTTGGGCTTGCCTTGTTTCGCAATCAACCCATCAGCTATGTGGTAGAACAATTAAAACTCGTGTTTGGTACAACAGATTATTGTGTTCCTAGTGCAGCTGTCCAAGCTCGACAACGTTTAGGTCGAGAACCCTTAGCTGCCTTATTCTCCTTAATCAGCCAAGCATGGTTTGATGAATCACAACAACAATATTCAACCTTTCAAGGTCTTAGTGTATGTGCTGTTGACGGGGTGGTTTGGTCTATGCCACTGACCAAGGAGAATTTTAATCATTTTGGCTCATCTAAAGGTAAAACTGCTGTAGCACCTTACCCACAAGTTAGAGCCACGTGTCTAGTGAATACCAATACTCATGAAATCATAGATGCCCAAATAGGCAGTATGGATCAAGGTGAACTCACATTAGCAAATCAATTATCTCCTCCAGCACAAAGTATTACTTTGTTTGATCGAGCTTATTTCTCTGCTGATTTTTTAATAGGCTGGCAAACACGTGGAGAATCAAGCCATTGGCTTATGCGAGCTAAAGATAATTTACGTTATGACATAATTAAACGGAATTCCCCACATGATTTTCATATCAGGATGCCAATATCAGCAAGAGCCAAAAAACTTAATCCAGCATTAGGAGATTACTGGGAAGCACGTTTGATTGAAGTTGAGCAGGCAGGAAAAATCCGCCGTTATATCACTTCATTATTAGATTCAAAGACATATCCAGCTCGAACTTTAGCAAAGTTATATGCTCAACGTTGGGAGATAGAGATGTGTTACCGAGAAATTAAAAGCAATTTACAGGAAGGTAAGCACTTAAGGAGCAAACAGCCAGACTTAATTTATCAAGAATTATGGGGTGTCTTGATTGCTTATAATGTTCTAAGAAGACAAATGAAATATATGGCTCAACGTGCCAAAGTAAGCCCGTTGAGGATCAGTTTTCATATTGCATCTATTGCCCTTCTTAATTTACTCAGATTCGACTCTTTGGCTTCTGCAGGTAATCTACCCAAACATCTGGAAAGTTTAATGGAGAAATCTAATCGGTATGTTATACCTGAGAGAAGAGTGAGGAGTTATCCAAGGGTTGTAAAAGGAAAACCTCAAAAATACCCAAGAAAAAGCCAGTCAATCTCTTAACTGACTGGCATTA
>NZ_JAYJLP010000041.1:0-2513 GCF_051949055.1 Acinetobacter sp. Brlt_5 | reverse complement strand
GCGGTCTTCACTGCGTGATCGAGTTGATCGACACCCGCCGTGACACGCTCCATGAAGTGCCTGCCTGCGTCTGTTAGCCGAACGCCCCGCGCATGGCGCTCAAATAGCAGGACACCAAGGTTATCCTCCAGCGCTTTCACACGCGCGCTGACGCTCGACTGGCTGATACCAAGTGCCTTGGCCGCATGCCGAAAATTCAGATGCTCGGCGACGGCGATGAACTGAACAAGGGAAATGAGCGGTATCCTGCCAGACAGGATACCGACATTCACGAGGTTTCGATGGTTAGTGCGCCGCATCGGAGCGGGCCTGCTACCAGTCGTCGGTTAGACGACTGGCGACTTCTCGGTGGCAGCCCCACGGAGCCGAAGGAGCACCAGCCCCAACGAAACCAGTACCGCCATCGCCGTGGCGTAACAGATCACGGGCCACGCTGTGTCACCGTTTAAAAGTGCCACCGCCAATGTCCCGACAATGCTGACTATCAGGCTTTGAACGCAGAAGTAGAACGCGACCGCTGATCCCGCGATGTCGTCGAACTCTGCCAAAGCGCCGTTCGCGGTAACGGACACCGTGAAGACAATACCGACCGCGACAACCCACATCGGTAGGATGAAGGTGAGGAATGACGGCGAGCCGTAAAGTTCGCCGATCCCCAACAGGACCGCTCCGCAAACAAGCAACGCCATCCCACGCGCCACGCATCCTGCGATGCCCCATCTGGCGACAAAGGACTTCGCGAAACGGGTTGTCACGATCATTACAAGCGCGACAGTGGCGAAGGCAAAGCTGAATCCGATCTCGGAATATTCCGCTTGGCCTATGAGCACACGGGGAGCCGTCGAGAAGAAGACGAAGAAGGTGCCCATACCGGCGCTAAAGCCGACAGTGTAAACCCAAAAAGCCGGACTCGCGAAGATCGGCAAGACAGATCGGCGCGTCTTGACTTGATCCAGAGGGCGGGTTTCGTGCCACCTGAAACCCGCATTTAGGAGTGCGAGCATCGCCAGTATAGCCAAAGTAATGAATATCGCCTGCCATCCCAAGAACTCGCCGATCAATGCTCCGGCGATAGGGCCGAGCGCAGGCACGAACGCCAGCATCGAACTGAAAAGGCCGTAGATGACGACACCCTCAGGACGGTTGGCATAAACGTCGCGAACCGTCGCGAACGTCGCCACCAGCATGGCCGACGCGCCCACTGCTTGAAGTAGACGGAAAGCGACAAAGGCCGGTGCAGTTGAAGACCAAGCTGCTCCCAGAGACGCAATGACGAAAGCCGTTGCGCCCGGCGATTAAGTTAATAAACATATTAAATCATTAATTAGTTTTTGTAGTTTAGAGAGTTTATTTCTTAGGGTTTCTATTCCTCAATTATTCCGTATCCTTCTGGTGCAGGAATCCCATGTTCCGAAGAACGACTGACTGATTCCCACTCTTTCCATGTAAATATACGTTTTTCTGCATTTTCAACAGCTAAATCATATACAAGGCTTCCCAGAACTAATCGGAGAGGCGGATTCTCACTATTAACCAGTTTCATTATAGCTTCGGCGGCTAACTTAGGATCACTATCCACCGATTCGTTTGAATATTGTTGGGCCAACTTTTCACGTAATGAATCATACTCTTTTTTCTGTGTAGTAAAACTCATTTTTAAGTATAGATTCGTCCAGTAACCTCCAGGTTCTACGATAGATACTTTTATACCAAAATGTGCAGCTTCTTGTGCTAAAGCCTCGCTAAATCCTTCTAAAGCAAATTTACTAGCGCTATAGATTCCCGACATTGGACCACTAATCAGTCCACCAATACTAGATATCTGGATAATATGACCTGATTCTTGTGCCCGCAAGTACGGCATAACAGCTTGACTTACCCATACTGTACCGAAGAAATTAGTTTCCATTTGGCTTCTAACTTCATCTTCACTAAATTCTTCAATCATTCCCATTACCATATTCCCTGCATTGTTAATGACAATATCGAGTCTTCCAAAATGTTTAATGGCAGTTTCCACTGTAGTCGAAACAGCACTTCTATCAGTAACATCAAGACTTAAAGGAAGTAACATTCCTTCAAACTGGCATTTTAACTCATTCAGTTTTTCAATATTTCTAGCAACACCAACAACCTTCTCTCCTGACTCCAATGCTTTTTTTGTGAATTCGTATCCTAGTCCACTGCTTGCACCTGTAATAAACCACACACGTGTATTTTCATTGTTATTAAATGTCATAAATAATCTCCTCCATTAATCATGTAATATTGGTATCATTCAATACCAATTTAAAACAAACAAAATAAAGAGCACAGGCAATCTGCCTATGCTCTAAATATAGAAATATAAAATTTCAACAGGATTAATCCGATTGTTGGTATCACAAATAAGCCATCAAATTCATTGATGTACCCTTTTCTACGAAGTGTCATGGGAGATCTCCCTTTAAAATAAAAAAGAGGAAGATTCCTCTCCCCCTTTTTACTATAACCGTATAATAAAGGTTTCCTAT
>NZ_JAYJLP010000040.1:0-2923 GCF_051949055.1 Acinetobacter sp. Brlt_5 | reverse complement strand
TTGGGTGTTGTATAGTCAAGCCTCACGAGCAATTAGTATTGGTCAGCTTCACATATCGCTATGCTTCCACACCCAACCTATCAACGTCCTAGTCTCGAACGGCTCTTTAGAGGAATAAATTCCTAGGGAAATCTTATCTTGAGGTAGGCTTCCCGCTTAGATGCTTTCAGCGGTTATCCCTTCCGAACATAGCTACCCGGCGATGCGACTGGCGTCACAACCGGTACACCAGAGGTTCGTCCACTCTGGTCCTCTCGTACTAGGAGCAGATCCTCTCAAATTTCCAGCGCCCACGGTAGATAGGGACCGAACTGTCTCACGACGTTCTAAACCCAGCTCGCGTACCTCTTTAAATGGCGAACAGCCATACCCTTGGGACCTGCTTCAGCCCCAGGATGAGATGAGCCGACATCGAGGTGCCAAACACCGCCGTCGATATGAACTCTTGGGCGGTATCAGCCTGTTATCCCCAGAGTACCTTTTATCCGTTGAGCGATGGCCCTTCCATACAGAACCACCGGATCACTAAGACCTACTTTCGTACCTGCTCGACTTGTGGGTCTCGCAGTTAAGCGCGCTTTTGCCTTTATACTCTACGCGTGATTTCCGACCACGCTGAGCGCACCTTCGTACTCCTCCGTTACTCTTTAGGAGGAGACCGCCCCAGTCAAACTACCCACCAGACATGGTCCTCGTCCCGGATCACGGGACAGAGTTAGAACCTCAACATTACCAGGGTGGTATTTCAAGGACGGCTCCATTGGAACTGGCGTTCCAACTTCAAAGCCTCCCACCTATCCTACACAAGTAAGGTCAAAGTTCAATGTCAAGCTGCAGTAAAGGTTCACGGGGTCTTTCCGTCTAGCCGCGGGTACACTGCATCTTCACAGCGATTTCGATTTCACTGAGCCTCTGCTGGAGACAGCGCCGCCATCATTATGCCATTCGTGCAGGTCGGAACTTACCCGACAAGGAATTTCGCTACCTTAGGACCGTTATAGTTACGGCCGCCGTTTACTGGGGCTTCGATCAAGAGCTTCGCTTACGCTAACCCCATCAATTAACCTTCCAGCACCGGGCAGGCATCACACCCTATACGTCCACTTTCGTGTTTGCAGAGTGCTATGTTTTTAATAAACAGTTGCAGCGGCCTGGTTTCTGCGGCTGTCAACCGCTCAGGGAGCAAGTCCCATCACCGTCAACAGCGTACCTTCTCCCGAAGTTACGGTACCATTTTGCCTAGTTCCTTCAGCAGAGTTCTCTCAAGCGCTTTGGTCTACTCGACCTGACCACCTGTGTCGGTTTCGGGTACGATTCCAGTGTAACTGAAGCTTAGAGACTTTTCCTGGAAGCATGGTATCAGCCACTTCGCTAGTAAACTAGCTTGCTATCAGCTCTCAGCATAGAGCACCCCGGATTTGCCTAAGATGCATGCCTACAGCCTTCCACCTGGACAACCAACGCCAGGCTGACTTAACCTTCTCCGTCCTCTCATCGCATTACACTGAAGTATTGGAATATTAACCAATTTCCCATCGACTACGCCTCTCGGCCTCGCCTTAGGGGTCGACTCACCCAGCCCCGATTAACGTTGGACTGGAACCCTTGGTCTTTCAGCGAACGGGTTTTTCACCCGTTTTGTCGTTACTCACGTCAGCATTCGCACTTCTGATACCTCCAGCAGACTTCTCAATCCACCTTCATCGGCTTACAGAACGCTCCCCTACCACGTATACAATGTATACATCCGCAGCTTCGGCACATAGTTTTAGCCCCGTTACATCTTCCGCGCAGGCCGACTCGACTAGTGAGCTATTACGCTTTCTTTAAAGGGTGGCTGCTTCTAAGCCAACCTCCTAGCTGTCTATGCCTTCCCACATCGTTTCCCACTTAACTATGATTTTGGGGCCTTAGCTGGCGGTCTGGATTGTTTTCCTCTTGACTACGGACGTTAGCACCCGCAGTCTGTCTCCCGGATAGTACTCATCGGTATTCGGAGTTTGCATCGGTTTGGTAAGTCGGGATGACCCCCTAGCCGAAACAGTGCTCTACCCCCAATGGTATTCGTCCGAGGCGCTACCTAAATAGCTTTCGGGGAGAACCAGCTATCACCAGGCTTGATTAGCCTTTCACCCCTATCCACAAGTCATCCCCTGGCTTTTCAACGACAGTGGGTTCGGTCCTCCAGTTAGTGTTACCCAACCTTCAACCTGCTCATGGATAGATCGCCTGGTTTCGGGTCTACACCCAGCAACTATACGCCCTATTAAGACTCGGTTTCCCTACGGCTCCCCTATGCGGTTAACCTTGCTACTGAATGTAAGTCGCTGACCCATTATACAAAAGGTACGCAGTCACCGAACAAGTCGGCTCCCACTGCTTGTATGCATGCGGTTTCAGGATCTATTTCACTCCCCTCACAGGGGTTCTTTTCGCCTTTCCCTCACGGTACTGGTTCACTATCGGTCAGTCAGGAGTATTTAGCCTTGGAGGATGGTCCCCCCATATTCAGACAAGGTTTCACGTGCCTCGCCCTACTCGTCATCATTATGTGTGCCCTTTCGTGTACAGGACTATCACCCACTATGGTTGCACTTCCCAGAGCATTCCACTAAAACACACATAACTTAATGGGCTGTTCCCCTTTCGCTCGCCGCTACTGAGGGAATCTCAATTGATTTCTTTTCCTAAGGGTACTGAGATGTTTCACTTCCCCTCGTTCGCCTCAATACACTATGTATTCATGTATTGATACCTACCTTATGGTAAGTGGGTTTCCCCATTCAGACATCTCCGGATCAAAGGATATTTGCCGCCTCCCCGGAGCTTTTCGCAGGCTATCACGTCTTTCTTCGCCTCTGACTGCCAAGGCATCCACCACATGCACTTAATTACTTGACTATACAACCCCAAACAGTCGTTA
>NZ_JAYJLP010000039.1:0-3066 GCF_051949055.1 Acinetobacter sp. Brlt_5 | reverse complement strand
GGCTTCGGTCTGCTTTTTTTATAATATTGCTTATAAGATATTTAAATATTTAAATTTAAAAAAAACCTTATAAAAACAAGAATTAAATTTTTCCGATTGTCTTGATTTTGTCATATTTTATGTTTAAGATTTATCCGTCTAAATATGTGGTGTCTACATATCTAGAGGGTAAATTGCTATTTGATGACGTTTCATCCCCAAGAAGCGCGGAAATAGCCGAAAATAATAATGACAATAACATATGGATCCGTAAAAGATTCAACTCCGAGGGAGAGATTTTGGGAGAGATCTCTTTCTTTTTTTTATCCAAAATTTAGCCTTTGACCTGAAAAAAGCGGTTTTTTGAGCAGCTGGAGCGGTGTCTGCCCATGGTTGCCCGCTGCAAAAATCCGGCGTATAAATAAATCCGGATCATCATTTCCATATAAAAAATAAACTCGAGCCAGAGGGAGCGCATGTATTCCTATAATACCGATACCCATGATCAGCAGCTGGATGCCATTTTACGTTTCCTGTTTGAATATCAGCCGCAAAGTGAAAAGCAGTTTGCCTATCAACCGGTCAAGACGCTGTTTGAGCAATTGGAACTGTCGGCCATGTATCAGCTATTTGCCCTGATTCACGAGCAACTGCCGCGCAAAGCCAGACTACTGTTTGCGGCCGAAGATTATCGCGGTAAACAGGCACTGGTCTTAGAGGTCATGCAGCATATTCGCGAACGGGTTTAACTATTGTCATGAAATCTTGATCGTTTTTTCATCTGCCTTACATGTTCAGGCCACAGACTCAATCAGACAATTCCAATTAAAACACTGAGTCTCAGGGTAATTTCCAGATGAACGTATTGAATAAAAAATCCATATTATCAATAGCCTGTCTTTCTGTTTTCATGACAGCCTGCGGGGATAATGACCGTCAGACTACTACACCGACACCAGTAGTCGAGGGTAAAGCCGTTGAACTGAATATTCTGCATATTAATGACCATCATTCCCATTTAGATGAAGAGCACTGGAACTTTAGCTTGGCACAAGGGGCTGAGGAAGAAAATTATAGCGTCAGCCGGGGTGGTTTTGCCCGTGTCGCCGGGTTAATCAACCGTCTGACAGAGGAATATCCGAATGTGATCAAACTGCACAGTGGTGATGCGATTACCGGCGATCTGTATTTCAACCTTTCTGAAGGTAAGGCGGATGCAGATGCCATGAATACGGTCTGCTTTGACAGTTTTGTGCTGGGTAATCATGAATTTGATGCCAAAGATGCAGGCCTACAGAAATTTATTAACTATCTGGATGCCGGTAACTGTGCCACACCAACCCGTATTGTATCGGCCAATGTGAATTTCGGCCCATCTTCGCCGCTGTATCAGACCCAGCGCATTGAAAAGTCTTTTATATTTGAACGTGACGGTGAAAAGTTTGCCATTATTGGCCTGACCATTGCTGATAAAACCAAGAATGCCTCTCAGCCGAACAGTGACACTACGTTTGCCAATGAAATTGAAGCGGCTCAACAAGAAATTGATCGCCTGAAAGCTCAAGGCATCCATAAGATTATCCTGCAAACCCATACCGGTTTTGCCCTGGATCAGCAACTGGCTGCGGCTTTAACCGATGTCGATGTAATTGTTGGTGGTGACTCACATACCTTATTAGGTCCGGACAGTTTAGAGGCGGTCGGCCTGAGTCCGAGTGGTGCGTATCCGACCCAAGCGCGAAATAAAGATGGTGATCTGGTCTGTATTGCCCAGGCCTGGCAGTACAGCTATGTAGTGGGTGATTTAAAGGTCAGGTTCAATCCGCAAGGTCAGGTGGAACAGTGTAGTGGCACACCGCACATTTTAGTGGGCGATGACTTTAAGCGTGAAAATACCGAGAGCAAACAGTTTGAAGCCTTAAATGCAACCGAACAGGCGGTGCTGCTGGAGCGTTTTAAAGCGGCGAATATTCCGATGCAGGTGGTCAGCCCATATACCGCGACCTTAAATGTGCTGCTGCCATATCAACAACAGAAACAGAATTTTGCCAGCACGGTGGTGGCTCAGGCAACCGATAACCTGTGTTTACGCCGTGTACCGGGGACGCAGCGCGATACCAGCCGTTCTAGTCTGGGCGATATCTGTAACCAGAATCCGCATGTCATTGCTCATGGCGGCGATATTCAGCAGATGATTGCCGAAGCCTTCTTGCAACAAGGTAAAGTGTACTTTGATGCCGATCTGTCATTCCAGAATGGTGGTGGGGTGCGTGTGGATGTCGCGGCAGGTCCAGTCACCGTAGAGAAAATCTATCAGGTACTGCCATTTAAAAATACACTGGTCCGTTTGGATATGACTGGTGCAGAAATTAAAGCCACGCTGGAGGATGCGATTAGCGGTGTGGTCGAGCAGAGAAATACTGGCAGTTATCCATATACTGGTGGTTTACGCTGGCAGGTAGATTTAACCCAGGCCAAAGGGCAGCGTATTAGCCAGCTGGAAGTGCGTAATACAAGCGGTAGTTATGAAGCACTGGTCTTGGATCGAACCTATAAAGTGGTGACTATCGACTTCCTGGCCAATGGACAGGACTACTATAGCAGCATGAAAGAGGTGACAGGCGAGCGCCGTATGGACGTAGGCCTCGATTATGCCGAAGCGTTTTTACAGTATGTCGAGCGTTTACCGGGAACAACCGGACAAAAATCACTCGGTAAATTGCCAACAGCGGATTACAGCACGCAGAAATTTACTGAATAAGATAAAAAGAAAGACAGCAAAAAATCCCGTTCGCGGGATTTTTTCTTTTGAATTGTGCAAAAAATAAGTGAAAAACCGGTTTTTTTAGCTGTTTCGTAGAAAAAAGATACATATGTGAAAAATAAAGTGAATTGGGGCTTGCAATGATTCTGAAATCCTCTAGAATGCACCCCATACCGACGAGATACACGGAGATGAACGAAGCGGATCGCTGAGTTGTTGAGTGTTTTGAGTCCAGCTTCTGGCACTGACGAGGTGTTGGAAAGATCATTAAGAGATTATGAAGAACAACTTGTGTGGATTTTTACTGGTTGATTAATCGAATA
>NZ_JAYJLP010000038.1:0-3277 GCF_051949055.1 Acinetobacter sp. Brlt_5 | reverse complement strand
TGTTCAGAATAACATTGTTCCGCCAACAATCAATTCGGTAGATATTGAACCTGAATATAGGGATATATTTAACTTGACGTTACACCAATCACAACAACGGCAAGTGAATTACGCAATGAGTAATACTTTTGGTTTTGGCGGACACATTGCCACAAGTATTTTTAAAAAATATGCTGAATAGAGAGTAGGTGCTAACTTCGGTTTGCTCGTGTTGGCGCTAAATCGAAAGTTCAAGTATCCCAACATGTTCCTTCGTATAGAAGTTAAAAGTTGGCAATTATCGTAGAACAACCTACAGACAACACCAATATGTAACCGATAAATAATTACAAAATATGACCGACAGAGTAAACATCATCAATAACTACATCGATGGATACAACCAATTTGATATCAAAAAAATGGTTGCAGACCTTGACGATAATATTGTTTTTGAAAACATTCAAAATAATGATATAAGTTTATCGCTGAAAGGGTTAACAGCGTTTAAACAACAGGCAGAAACAGCAAAAACATACTTTGCAAAGAGAACACAGACAGTTAAATCGTTTAGGCATTTTGACAACAGCACTGAAATAGAAATTGATTATACAGCAATTTTAGCAATTGACTTTCCGAACGGCTTAAAAAAAGGGCAAAAGCTAAAGTTATCAGGAAAATCCGTGTTTGAATTTAAAAAAAACAAAGTGATTAAATTGACAGACATTAGTTGACATTAAAACCAGCGAACAAGAATATGACTTTACTAAAACATAAAAAAATTACAATAATTGGTGCCGGGCCTGTTGGATTAACAATGGCGAGATTGTTACAGCAAAACGGCGTGGACATTACAGTTTACGAGAGAGACAAAGACCAAGATGCAAGGATTTTTGGTGGGACACTTGATCTGCACAGGGATTCGGGACAGGAAGCAATGAAAAGAGCGGGATTGTTACAAACTTATTATGACTTAGCTTTACCAATGGGTGTAAATATTGTTGATGAAAAGGGCAATATTTTAACCACAAAAAATGTAAGACCCGAAAATCGTTTTGACAATCCTGAAATAAACAGAAATGACTTAAGGACTATCCTATTAAATAGTTTACAAAATGATACCGTCATTTGGGATAGAAAACTTGTTACCCTTGAACCTGATAAGGAGAAGTGGATACTAACTTTTGAGGATAAATCGAGTGAAACAGCAGATCTGGTTATTATTGCCAATGGTGGAATGTCTAAAGTAAGAAAATTTGTTACCGACACGGAAGTTGAAGAAACAGGTACTTTCAATATACAAGCCGATATTCATCAACCGGAGGTGAACTGTCCTGGATTTTTTCAGCTTTGCAATGGAAACCGGCTAATGGCTGCTCATCAAGGTAATTTATTATTTGCGAATCCTAATAATAATGGTGCATTGCATTTTGGAATAAGTTTTAAAACACCTGATGAATGGAAAAGCAAAACGCGGGTAGATTTTCAAGACAGAAATAGTGTCGTTGATTTTCTCCTGAAAAAATTTTCCGATTGGGACGAACGCTACAAAGAACTGATTCGTTTGACATCATCTTTTGTAGGGTTAGCGACACGAATATTTCCCTTAGATAAGTCTTGGAAAAGTAAGCGTCCATTACCCATAACGATGATTGGAGATGCTGCTCATTTGATGCCTCCTTTTGCAGGACAAGGCGTAAACAGTGGGTTGATGGATGCCTTGATATTGTCGGATAATCTGACCAATGGGAAATTTAACAGCATTGAAGAGGCTATTGAAAATTATGAACAGCAAATGTTTGCTTATGGAAGAGAAGCACAGGCAGAATCAATAATAAACGAAACGGAAATGTTCAGCCTCGACTTTTCTTTCCAAAAACTAATGAATCTATAAAACAGAAAGGCGAGGAAATGAAAGAGAAAATAGTTAAAAAAAACGGAATAAGACTTTTTACCGAAAGTTTTGGATGTGAAAAAGATCCGGCAATACTCTTGATTGCGGGAGCAACGGTATCCATGTTGTATTGGGATGCTGAATTTTGCCAGAAACTATCTGAAAAGGGATTTTTTGTTATTCGCTACGACAATAGGGACGTAGGAAAATCTACTAATTACGAACCGGGTTCAACCCCCTATGATATTGTTGACTTAACCCATGATGCTATTTCAATTTTGGACGGCTATAAAATAGTCAAAGCCAATTTTGTGGGAATTTCACTGGGCGGACTGATTTCTCAAATAGCATCAATAAAATATGCCGACAGGGTAAGTTCAATAACACTAATCTCATCAGGTCCTTGGGGCGACTCAGACCCCACAATTCCTGAAATGGATACGCGTATTTTAGATTTTCACGGAAAAGCTGAAACCGTAGATTGGACAAATGAAGACAGTGTGGCAAATTATTTAATTCAAGGTGCTGAATTGATGAGCGGCAGGAAACAATTTGACAAACAAAGAAGTGAAAAACTGATTAGAGCCGAATTTAAAAGAGCTAATAACTATATAAGTATGTTCAATCATGCGGCACTGCAAGGTGGTGAAGAATACTGGAACAGATTGAGCGAAATCAATCAACCAACCTTAATTGTACACGGAACGGACGATAAAATATGGCATTTTAAGAATTCAGCAGTTTTACTTGAAAAGATAAACGGCTCAAAACTAATAACGCTTGATGGAACCGGACACGAACTACATTTCGAAGATTGGAATAAAATTATTGATGGAATAACGCAACATACAACAAATAACAAAAGAATGAACAAATAGGGTATTATGTATTTCCAAATCAACGGTTTAGAGATTGAAGCTAATATCAATGTGTTATGACGCTCAAGCTGGTGGAGCCGCTGCGCGAGCTGTTTAAAGATGAGGTGCGCAAGATCGGTATGGAGTTAGGTCTGCCCTACGACATGGTTTACCGTCATCCCTTCCCTGGCCCTGGCTTGGGTGTGCGTATTCTTGGCGAAGTAAAAAAAGAATATGCCGACAGGTTGCGCTTGGCTGATGCCATCTTTATCGAAGAGCTGTATGCCGCTGACCTGTATCACAAAACCAGCCAAGCCTTCGCTGTATTCTTGCCAGTGAAGTCGGTTGGCGTAGTGGGCGATGCCCGCCGCTATGAGTATGTGGTGGCATTGCGCGCAGTAGAAACTATCGATTTTATGACAGCGCGCTGGGCACACTTGCCGTATGAGTTTTTAGAAACGGTTTCTAGCCGCATCATTAATGAGATTCCCGGTATTTCGCGGGTAACCTACGATGTTTCCTCAAAGCCGCCGGCAACTATTGAGTG
>NZ_JAYJLP010000037.1:0-3345 GCF_051949055.1 Acinetobacter sp. Brlt_5 | reverse complement strand
TATGTCCTTCGGGGCATTATTTTTTCTTATGAACAATATTTTTTAATTTTTGTTATTCCCAAGATAAATCACCTGAAAAACTTCAGGTATTAAATAGTCTATGTATAAAAGCCTAACAGAGTAATAAATATATGAGCACTTCAAGCTTATTAATTAGGAACTTTGATTTTAAAATCTTTATGTAACCAAGCCATTTATAATTTAACCCCAAATTATAACTTTTTCCCTAAATGATTCATTTTCAAAATAAAGACAAAAAGTACCGGACTCATCAGTACCCAGAGCGCAACGAAGCTAATACTCTCACTAAACTGTGTACTTAAGAGCAACATCACCATACATAAAATAGTACCTGACGTGAGTTTAACCAAGACTGGAAATGCCGAAAGTAGGGCATATCTGGAGGTTCTGGTTTTGATGATCTGTTTTTCACTGACGGTATAAAAACCAAAACAGGCCAGCCAGAGAAGCCCGATTACTGTAATCCATATCATGATGAAGATCCTTGCTGCACAGTTTTGAGTTTGGTCTGGATTTTACGGACCGCCTTTTGCTGAATAGGGTGAATATTCTGGTGTAAAAAGTAAGCAAGCAGTGCCAATAGCCAGAGCATCAAATCAATACGTAAAAATGGCCAGTAGCTTTTAAACGAATCAATATCGTGTTGCGAAACCAGATAATATATATCAATCAGCGGAAGCATAAACGCAGCCCCAATCAGGATTTTGAGCTGGGTTTTCCATAAATACTGCTGTGGTGTTAAACAGGCCAGCATGAAACTGCCAATCCAGATACTGAAAAAACTATAAATTTCATAATTCGGTGCACCTGCAGGGATGCTGACAAAACGATTGGCATAGAGATAGCCGAGCATGGCCAGCGGAAGGCCAAGGATCATGCTGATATTTAAACGGTTAACCAGATAGTATCCCAGATGAAAACGTGCGGATTTTTTCTGCATCTGACGTTTCAGGCTCCAGAGCAGTAAACCGGATGCAATCATGGCGCAACCTAAGAGGCCGGAAAAAAATAGAGCCAACCGTAACACAGGGTCAGCAAACCGCGCCATATGCAAGCCATACACGCCGGCATTTAAAGTGGCAATTGCACTGTCATTACGTGTGTTTTTTAGCAGTTTACCTGTGGCGGCATTGAATGTGAGTTGAGCCTGATTTCGGGTAATAGAATGATCTTTCAGTTCCGTGAAGGTGATTTGAGCCAGTTGGGTATTGGGCTGTTTAACGGTAATGCTCTCAAATTCAGTCTGTCCCCAATGCTGCTGTACCGTTGTAGTAAAATGCTGAACAGGCAGCATGTTGCTTTTGACAGGCGCAGTAGAAATAGCTGATCCCTTTACAGTCTGGATATCTTCAAAATATTGAAAAGGATGTTCGGGATATAACTTTTTCATCCCAGACGGCAGGATGATATAAAAGAAAATCGCCAATCCGGTAAAGGTAATAGTCAGGAAAAAGGGAAGAGCAATTACCGAACTGACATTATGAAAATCCAGATAGGATCGTTGTCCTTTAAAGACTCTTAAGGTAAAAAAGTCGGTCAGGATTTTTTTGTGGGTAATGATTCCTGAAATCAGGGTGATCAGCATGATGAATGCCGCAATAGTCACAATCAGACGCCCGATGGTGTAGGGCAGACCATACAGTTGAAAATGAAAATTATAGAAAAAATCTCCGCCCTGTGTCGCCGAAAGGGTTAATTCACGACCTGTCGAGGCATCTAGAGTTTTCATTTCATAGTCGCCATTGGGTGTTTGCCAGTAGATTTTATTGACCGGCGCGGCGGGATGGGCGACGCCAATATACCAGTGCTGCGCATCTGCTGCATGTTGCTGTAAATATTGGTAGGCCGTTTTGACCGCGGTGTCCTGATTTACCTGCATTGAGGCAAATTGTGGCTGCATCCACATGGTAATTTCATGGCGATAATAGGTCACTGCACCGGTTAAAAAGATCGCGAAAAGCAGCCAGCCAAAGCTTAAACCCAGCCATGAATGCAGCCATGCCATAGATTGACGGACAGATTTATGCATGATTTAACCTGTGAAGCGCGAGAGAATAAACAAGAGGATGATGGAGACCAAGCCATATACAGAAAGCTTTTTTAAACTTTGAATACAGAAGGTTCCAATCACGAAGCAAATATAAAAAATCAGTGCAGTAAAGGCCGCCAGATAGACCGATTCGGCTTTGGGGAAATAGGCTTGTAAAAAATAAGCCAGATCGCGTGCTATCAGGTCACTGCCTAGATAGCCCATCCCAAAGCATATCCCTAAGCGATACAGGACAGCGAAGGGCTGAATCACAGAAATCGAAATCATAGAGGACCTTTAGCTGCATCCAGACAAAAAATAAGCTGGCTTAATGCACAAAGCTGAGCGTGGTGACAAAATATTGTTTTTTATAGGTTTGCTGATTAAAGGTGCCTGCTTGATCTAATTCTTTTGCCACTTCAAGCATGTACTGACCTTTCCATGGCGTAGCAACCGTAATTTGTCCCTGGCTATTGGTGGTGTATTTTTTCAGCCAATACTGAGGAGAAAAGACGGTAACCTCCAGATCAGCCGCGGGCTTGCCTTGATACAGCACGGTAAAGGTATTGCTGTTGCGTTGGGCGGGGATAATATCCAGCTCGGATTCGGCTTTCAGATTCTGTCGTCCGGCTTTAGCATGGTAGCTCAGTAAAGATTCACCATAGATCAGTTCATGGCTGAGTTTTACATCAGCCTGATCTTGCGTGGCATAGACCAGATGATCCTGCTGAAGCTGAGGACTGAAGATTTTTTTGGCCTGAACCACTTTAGCTTGATTGAATGACTTTAAGGCACCTTCCTGAGTTTCTTTCAGCTGTTCACTGTATTCACCAAAGAAGGCATAGGTTTGAGCATTTGGGCCACGTTCAAGCCACAGCATATGCGCTTGAGCAGACAAGCTCATCGACAAGCCCATTGTCAACGCTATCATTTTTTTCATGTGTTTTTACCTGTTTTTAAATAAAAGGATTGGTCCTGAAAAAGTTTTAAGGCCAAGGGAGTAATCAATATTTGAATTTCACCGCAACGCTATAATTTGCGGGAGCACCATAAAAGCCTTGCTGGTTCGGGAAATTGAACAGGTATTTTTCATTGGTCAGATTATTTCCATTGGCCTGCAGGGTGATATGTTCATTCAGCTCATAACTGGCCATCAGATTGACCAGTGCATACGCATCCTGTTCAATCACGCCCGCTTGCTGGGTCACGCCATTTGTGGTCGTTTCAGGTACTTCCAGATAGGTTTTATCCTGCCACTGCAGCCCAAGGCCCAGTTTGAGTTTTGGAATTTGCGG
>NZ_JAYJLP010000036.1:0-3989 GCF_051949055.1 Acinetobacter sp. Brlt_5 | reverse complement strand
CACTCGATTGTAAACAAGCACACAAAACCCTTTAGTGACAACAATTTGCAAGAACTATCAGGCTCAGTGCCATGAAAAATACCATGACCAGATCATGAGGTTGAACACGGCTTGCGCCGGCAGCGTTCACGCTCCTGGTCGGCGATCTCGCCCGGCTGCAATGCTAGCTCAGCATCGGTCATGCGCTCCAGCACGTCGCGTAGGCGGATGGTGCAAGGAATGGGCGGCAGCTCGAACTCATAGCCGCCGGCGATCATTTCGGCCGCAATCTCCTCGGTGATGAAAAACGGCTCGTCGTCTTGGTTCGGCTTCTTCATGCCCTTTCCTCCTGGCGCTCATCCTGGCCGACAGCGGCCAGGGCATCGGCTTCCGTCAATGCGTCCTCCACGAACGCGCCGTGCTGCTTCGCTTCGGCCTGGCTGACCTCGGCCCATATCCGTTTCACCTGGGCCGCACTGTACCCGGCCAGCTCGGCGGTCTTGTTGATGCTGTAGCCGGACTTGCGCAGCGCGACAACTTGGGCGCGGCGCTTCGGATCAGCACGGCGGCCCTTGTACCGCCCGGCCTGGCGGGCCAACTCAATGCCTTGGCGCTGGCGTTCGCGCCTGTCCTCGTAGTCGTCGCGGGCCATCTGCAAGGCCAGGCGAAAAAGCATGATCTGCACGGCTTCCAGCACGATCTTGGCGACGCCCTGGGCCTCGGCCGCCAGGTCGGATAGATCGACCACGCCAGGGACGGCCAGGCGTGCGCCTTTGGCCTGTATCGAGGCCACCAGGCGCTCGGCCTCGGGCAAAGGTAGGCGGCTGATGCGGTCGATCTTCTCGGCAATGACCACCTCGCCGGGCTGTAGGTCGCCGATCATGCGCAGCAGCTCAGGCCGGTCGGCGCGTGCGCCGGATGCCTTCTCACGGTAGATGCCGGCGACGTAGTAGCCGGCGGCCTTCGCGGCCGTAGTGATCGCCTCTTGGCGTTCCAAGTCCTGCGCGTCGGTGCTGACGCGCAGATAGACCCGCGCCACCATCGGCGCGGCTACTGGCTTCGTCCTGCGCATACTTGCGGGCTCCTTTGGGCATACTCAAATGCACCCATCTTAAACTGGCAGCTAATGTACAAAAGTTGATAGAAGCACACAAGTTCAATTTTGCACTTCTGCCCCACTATTGCAAAACTGCTTGTTAGTAGCCGTTTTTTCTTACTGTTTATAGATTCAATAATTTTTGAAACGAAAAATTGGGACTAAACATTTCGGTTTCGTTTTCTGTCGATTCGTCCTGCGTATCTTTTGCATAAACAAACATTTGTTGTTCGTAGTTTTCGATGGCATTTTCAATACTTGTAAATTCTCCGTTTGTAAGGTTTTCAGACAATATCAAAGCATCCAATAATCCCGTATTTACACCCTGTCCTGCAAAAGGCGACATCAAATGAGCAGCATCGCCAATCATTGTTATGGGTAATGGACGGTTACTTTTCCAATCATTGTTCAAAGGAAATTTCCTTGTGGGCAAGCATTGAAATGTTGATACCGAACGTATTAATTGTTTGTAAACTTCACTCCATTTGGAAAATCTTTTCAATAAAAAATCGGCAACGCTGTTTCTGTCCTGAAAATCTAAGGGAATTTTATTTTTCCATTCATCGGGCGTTTTAAAACTAATTCCTAAATACAATGCACCATTATTATTGGGATTGGCAAACAATAAAATGCCCTGATGTCCCGCCATTAATCGGTTGCCGTTGCATAGCTGAAAAAATCCGGGACAGTTTATTTCCGGTTGAAGAATATCAGCTTGGATGTTGAAAGTACCGGTTTCTTCAACTTGCGTGTCGGTAACAAAGCTCCTTATTTTCGACATTCCACCATTGGCAAGAATAACCAAATCTGCTGTTTCACTCGGTTTATTCTCAAAAGTTAGTGTCCACTTCTTCTTACCAGGTTCAAGCATAACAAGTTTTCTATCCCAAATAACCGTGTCGTTTTCTAAACTATTCAACAAGATAGCCCTTAAGTCATTTCTGTTTATTTCAGGATTGTCAAATCGATTTTCGGGCTTTACATTTTTTGTGGATAAAATATTGCCTTTTTCATCAGCAATATTTACACCCATTGGTAAGGCTAAGTCATAATAAGTTTGTAACAATCCCGCTTTTTTCATTGCTTCCTGACCTGAACCTTTGTGTAGGTCAAGGGTTCCACCAAAAATTCTTGCCTCTCGGTCGTTGTCTCTTTCGTAAACTGAAACGTCTATGCCGTTTTGCTGTAATAATTTTGCCATAGTCAGTCCAACGGGTCCACCACCAATTATTGCAACGTTCTTATCACTAAGTAAATTCATTTGTTTGTCTGTATCTATTCGCATTGTCATTCAAAAATGGCACATAACAAGTGGCTATACGCCAAATGGCGTATATATCCACTATATCTTATTTTGCTAAACCTTTCATTATCAGTGACAAATCCGTTTTCAACCGTTTACCGTTCGTTTCTACTCTCTCAAAAGGATTTATATTCATAGTGCTTTTTGTTAAGTTTTGCTCAAATATACAAATCCTTTCTATATATCTAACAAATCCATCGGACTTTTTAATTGTTCCATTCCCTTGGTGGTAATATGTGTATAAACCTCAGTTGTTTTACTGCTTGAATGACCTAACAACGATTGAATATAACGTAAACTCGTACCATTCTCAAGCAAATGCGTTGCAAAGCTATGTCGTAAGGTATGTACAGTAACTTCCTTTTGAATCTTTGCTTTTAAAACAGCTGCTTTAAAAATGTTTTGAATACTTCGGCTTGAGTATGCGCCACCTTTTTGACCTTCAAATAAATAATCTTTTGGTTTATATTCCATAAAGTATGTTCTTAAAATAATTAATGTTTTCTCAGATAAAATGGTATAACGATCTCTTTTTCCTTTTGACTGTTCTATACGAATTTGCATGCGCTTGGAGTCAATGTCTTTTATTTTCAGGTTTATACATTCAGAAATGCGCAAACCTGCCGAATAAATAGTCATCAGAATAGCCTTGTGTTTCACGTTTTCAATAGCGCGTAGTACCCGAATGGTTTCTTCTTCACTCATCACAACAGGAAGTGTTTTTTCTTTTTTTGGTCTTTCGATGAAATATGTTTTCCGTTGTCCACCCAAAACACGTTCGTAATAAAACTGGCACTGTTGCAAAGTTAGCGATGAGGCAGCCTTTTGTCTTATTCAAAGGCCTTACATTTCAAAAACTCTGCTTACCAGGCGCATTTCGCCCAGGGGATCACCATAATAAAATGCTGAGGCCTGGCCTTTGCGTAGTGCACGCATCACCTCAATACCTTTGATGGTGGCGTAAGCCGTCTTCATGGATTTAAATCCCAGCGTGGCGCCGATTATCCGTTTCAGTTTGCCATGATCGCATTCAATCACGTTGTTCCGGTACTTAATCTGTCGGTGTTCAACGTCAGACGGGCACCGGCCTTCGCGTTTGAGCAGAGCAAGCGCGCGACCATAGGCGGGCGCTTTATCCGTGTTGATGAATCGCGGGATCTGCCACTTCTTCACGTTGTTGAGGATTTTACCCAGAAACCGGTATGCAGCTTTGCTGTTACGACGGGAGGAGAGATAAAAATCGACAGTGCGGCCCCGGCTGTCGACGGCCCGGTACAGATACGCCCAGCGGCCATTGACCTTCACGTAGGTTTCATCCATGTGCCACGGGCAAAGATCGGAAGGGTTACGCCAGTACCAGCGCAGCCGTTTTTCCATTTCAGGCGCATAACGCTGAACCCAGCGGTAAATCGTGGAGTGATCGACATTCACTCCGCGTTCAGCCAGCATCTCCTGCAGCTCACGGTAACTGATGCCGTATTTGCAGTACCAGCGTACGGCCCACAGAATGATGTCACGCTGAAAATGCCGGCCTTTGAATGGGTTCATGTGCAGCTCCATCAGCAAAAGGGGATGATAAGTTTATCACCACCGACTATTTGCAACAGTGCC
>NZ_JAYJLP010000035.1:0-4002 GCF_051949055.1 Acinetobacter sp. Brlt_5 | reverse complement strand
AGACTTGTCTATCAAGTTAAAGATGATCAGGTAGTTATCTTGCTCATCACAGTCGGGAAACGAGCTGATAGCATAGTTTATGACGAAGCTAAAAAGCGAATTAAAGACTAAAAATGGGGAGCTTATAGCTCCCATTTTTGCCTTCGTATAAGGTGTATTATGTTAATTTTAGTAGAACTTTAAAAATGAAAAAAATTAGAAATTATCTTTTTCGTAATTTTAATTCTAATTATTTTATGGGGCATACAATGGATGTTTCATGGCTTTCCAACAGGAAATTAAAATCATACTTCGCATCAAAATAAATAGTGTTATATTTCAAAAAGTTATGTTATAAAAAATCGGTGGCGAAAACCCAAAAAACCGACTTGTTTCCAAGCCGGGTTTCTACTGATTTTTTAACTTTTTATTTTGCCCACAAAAATAGCACCCAAATAACGAGTTTTATTTGCCATTTGTTGTGCTATTTCTTGCTCAAGACAAATAGGTCAAAATTTTAATCCAGAAATTCGGAAATTTCCTCAGCAGTTGTTCTCGCGGTCCTTGAAACACCCACCAGCGTTGCTGAACCAGGTCCAGTCCATTCACCATATCCTACTAACCATAGGTTGGGTTGTTTTACTGATCTTGTTCCTTCAACCAGTATCGTATTATTTTCCTCTACTATTCCAAGTGGCTTTAAATGGTCTAAAGTCGCTTTAAATCCAGTACACCAAATCACTGCATCAACCTGTTGAAAAGATCCATCTTCCCAAATCACGCCATTTTCTGTAAAAGCCGAAAACGGGCGCTCACTATGTAAAACGCCTCGTGCACGTGCATCTTTGACTGAATCAATCATGACAATATCCCCCAGACCGCCAACAGGCTGATCTATTGTACGGCCTTCTAATTGTGCCTTTAAACGCTCTGTCGCACGTAAAAACAGTATACGGCCATCAACATCATCTGCTAAAAATTGAGGAGGTGTTGGCGTGATCCAAAGAGTATCTGCCACTTGGGAAACTTCAGCCAAAATTTGTGCTCCGGAATTTCCACCACCGATAATCATGACGTGCTTATCTTTAAACGGTTCTGCATTTTGATAATGGGCGGAGTGTAATTTCAGCCCTTTAAAATTTTCTTGGCCCGGGTAAGATGGGATATAAGGATGACTCCAGGTGCCCGTTGCACTGACTACAGCCTTGGCTTTCCATGACTGTTCACCTGCATGCACACTCAATGCCTCTCCTTCGCTTTTGACGTGATCAACATATATAGGACGAATAATCGGAAAGTGGTAACGCTGCTCATATTGCTGCAAGTATTCAATAACTTCTTTCTTGGTCGGATACGTTTGTTCTGTATTCGGCATAACCCAACCTGGTAAGGAACTCCAGCTATTCGGTGAAAATAGACGCAAAGAATTCCAGGCATGTAACCAGGCTCCACCTGCTTGATTTTGATCATCTAAAATAATGAATGGTATTTTTTTTCGCTTTAAAAAATAAGCCGTAGATAAAGCAGCCTGCCCACCACCGATAATGATCACATCCGTTTCATTCTGTTTATGATTCAAAGCCCTTTCCCCTTTCATTTTTCTTTAATATAAAAAACCAGTTGCCGGAGCAACTGGTTTTTAAACTTAAATTTCAATAACTCAATTTACTTGTTTTTTTCCTCTGTACACGACAAATTTCACAGAACCCTTATCCTATCAGGATTCTGCTTTCTTAAAATTGCCAAAATTTCCTTAAACTCTTCTTTTTTCCCAAAACCAATTAAACGCTGAATCGCCATTTGAACATAGTCTAAACCATAGCGAAATAAACTCATTGAGAGTCGTCCATGCTTCTTTATTTTTATCGCTTTTTTTTGATTATGTTGCCATTCACCCGTTAAGTAACACCAACAGAAGCTTATAGCTAACACCGCAATCAATTTTTTCACTCGTCTAGGGTCTGTCAAGCGCGTATTTTCAAGATTAAACCCGCGTCCTTTGAGACAACTGAATAAGGTTTCAATTTCCCAGCGTAATGCATAATCCTGAATAGCATTGGCATTAAACTGAGGAGAAACGACGAGTAAAAGCTCTCCATTTTCTAACTGTAGTGCACTTATATATAGTTTCACCCGACCAACCAAAATCCGTCGTTTACGACATTCAATTTGACCAACTTTAAGATGGCGAAATAAATCACTAATTTTATGATTCTTTCCTAAATGATTGGTGACAATGAAGTTTTTTTAACACGAATGCAGAAGTTGATGTCTTGTTCAATTAACCATGTAAACCACTGCTCACCGATAAACTCTCTGTCTGCGAACACATTCACAATACGGTCTTTACCAAAAATGGCTATAAAGCGTTGAATCAAAGCAATACGCTCTTTCGTATCTGAATTTCCACGTTTATTAAGCAATGTCCAAAGGATAGGTATCGCTATTCCACGATAAACGATTGCGAGCATCAGGATATTAATATTTCGTTTTCCCCATTTCCAATTGGTTCTATCTAAAGTCAGTTGCACTTGGTCGAATGAAAACATATTGAAAATCAACTGAGAAATTTGACGATAATCAAAATACTGACCTGCAAAGAAGCGCTGCATACGTCGATAAAATGATTGTGGTAAACACTTGATGGGCAAGGCTTTAGATGCAGAAGAAAGATTACATGTTTGCTTTAAAATAATCACAAGCATGATGAGCGCAAAGCACTTTAAATGTGACTTGTTCCATTTTAGAGATTTGTTTAAGATAAGATATAACTCATTGAGATGTGTCATAGTATTCGTCGTTAGAAAACAATTATTGTGACATTATTTCAATGAGTTATCTATTTTTGTCGTGTACAGAGATTATTATAGAAGCCCCCATGAATAAATCGCTCATCATTTTCGGCATCGTCAACATAACCTCGGACAGTTTCTCCGATGGAGGCCGGTATCTGGCGCCAGACGCAGCCATTGCGCAGGCGCGTAAGCTGATGGCCGAGGGGGCAGATGTGATCGACCTCGGTCCGGCATCCAGCAATCCCGACGCCGCGCCTGTTTCGTCCGACACAGAAATCGCGCGTATCGCGCCGGTGCTGGACGCGCTCAAGGCAGATGGCATTCCCGTCTCGCTCGACAGTTATCAACCCGCGACGCAAGCCTATGCCTTGTCGCGTGGTGTGGCCTATCTCAATGATATTCGCGGTTTTCCAGACGCTGCGTTCTATCCGCAATTGGCGAAATCATCTGCCAAACTCGTCGTTATGCATTCGGTGCAAGACGGGCAGGCAGATCGGCGCGAGGCACCCGCTGGCGACATCATGGATCACATTGCGGCGTTCTTTGACGCGCGCATCGCGGCGCTGACGGGTGCCGGTATCAAACGCAACCGCCTTGTCCTTGATCCCGGCATGGGGTTTTTTCTGGGGGCTGCTCCCGAAACCTCGCTCTCGGTGCTGGCGCGGTTCGATGAATTGCGGCTGCGCTTCGATTTGCCGGTGCTTCTGTCTGTTTCGCGCAAATCCTTTCTGCGCGCGCTCACAGGCCGTGGTCCGGGGGATGTCGGGGCCGCGACACTCGCTGCAGAGCTTGCCGCCGCCGCAGGTGGAGCTGACTTCATCCGCACACACGAGCCGCGCCCCTTGCGCGACGGGCTGGCGGTATTGGCGGCGCTGAAAGAAACCGCAAGAATTCGTTAACTGCACATTCGGGATATTTCTCTATATTCGCGGTTCAGCAGGCATGTCCCCTTTGAGGGCGACCCGACGACAGGATAATCGACCTTATGGTGCGCAAATATTTCGGCACAGACGGTATTCGTGGCAAAGCCAACGAAGGCGCGATGACGGCGGAAACCGCCTTGCGCGTCGGCATGGCGGCTGGCCGTGTCTTTCGTCGCGGTGACCACCGCCATCGTGTCGTGATCGGCAAGGATACGCGCCTGTCGGGCTATATGCTTGAACCCGCGCTCACAGCCGGTTTCACCTCGATGGGCATGGACGTATTCCTTTTTGGCCCGCTGCCGACA
>NZ_JAYJLP010000034.1:0-4215 GCF_051949055.1 Acinetobacter sp. Brlt_5 | reverse complement strand
AATTGTTCAATCTGTTGTATAAATAATTGTTCATTATTGCTTTTCGGCTGTTCAGTTGGTTGTGCAATATTATTTGTACTGTTCAGTAGTTCATTGACAGCTAGTTCTGTTGCTTTCTTATCTGCTTTATTCCCAAATAAACGTATCATATCTTGAACAGAAACAGCCCCATCACTGTTTTTAGTTAAGTCACCTCTCTTTATACGAGCATAGATAGTGTTACGACTGACTTTAAATAGTTTGCTAGCTTGGTTAATTGATAGATTGCTCATATATGTTCATTCTTGTTCTGCTATGTGAACAATAATATACAACATTTACCAATGTGTGTTTTTAATAAAAAAGCTCTGTTAAAGTTAAGTAGTTTGTTAAAAGAACCAATGTCTTATATGCTTAAAAATGAAATTATAAATATTCGCATTACATGAACATTCTTTTTACTCTAGCTGTTCTAATCATTACTGTGATTTTAATTAGTATGCACAGTTGGGATGTGATTAAAAAACTATATAGAAATTATTATGAATCGTGGGAAACCGTATTCATGATTGGTTTATTAGTCATATATTTGATGCTGTTTTTGTTCTGTATGGCTTACATAGTAGAATTTTTATTCAAATACTTTTACTTCATAAAGCTGAAAAATAGCCCGCCTTGGCCTTTAAGCACTATGTAAATGATTAAGTTAAAAAGACTTAATCCTTTTTAAAACATTCTGTAGGCTGTTTAAACGCCATTCTTTGCCTGTTGGGCTTTTGACGCCGTGTTGGTTCAAGTAATCAACTAATCTTCTTTGACTCATAGTTGTTGCTAATGGTGTCAACATACCTGCTAATTGTTTTGCAAAGTTATCAGCTTGCTCTTTACGCTTTCCATTCGTAGCTTTGATATTTTCCTTACCCATAATACCCATAGGCTCACCACGAGCTTTTTTAGCTGCTAACGCTGCTTTGGTACGTTCAGAAATCTTAGCTGCTTCCCATTCAGCAAACGCTGCTAATTGCGTTAATACTAAACGTGAATCACTTGTCCCATTACTCAAGGCTGGTAAGTCTGTAAACTCAATACGTACTTGATCTAATAAGTCTAAGAACAATTTAACGTTACGTGCCACCCGATCTAGTTTTGCTACCAATAAAACAGCTTTGTTTTTCTTTGCGTCTGCTACTGCTTTATTTAGCTCAATTCGATTCACCTTTTTACCGCTATCAACTTCCACGTATTCGGCTACTACTTCTGCATCAGGTTTTGATTGCAGATAGGTTTTAACTTGCTGCTGTTGTGCTTCAAGTCCAAGACCTGATTGACCTTGTTTGTCTGTTGAAACTCGATAGTAGATAACGTATTTCATATTGACCCAAATAAGTAATGAACGTTTAGTATTGAGTCAAATTACTTAAATTTTCTGTATAAATCAATAGAAACGCACGTTTGTTAGTTGAACCTAAAAATACACGCCCCCCAAATTAAGGTCGTCTTTTCCTAGAAGTATCTATAAACAGCGTTATCTGAGGTCTTTATTCGGAATAATCTCAGAATATTTAAAGGGCTGTTTGCCTAACAATCTATATATCTATTACCATCTAATTAACTACATTAAACTATTGATTAAATTAGTTTATTGTTATTTTTTATATAGCCATATAAGCACCTACTTTATTAAAAAATAGATGCTGCTTAGATTACATAATTTACAAAACTGATTAATTGACCTCACTCATACCAAATTTTTTCTGTACGGTATTACTGAATAGTCTTCTACGTGGTGAACTAGGTAAAAGTGCTTTCAAGCCCCTGCTACCATCGAAGCTTCTTAGATCTCTACGTAACTTCTGATTTAACTTAGCTCGATAGCAATGACGTAGGACTGCATCATTTAGACCATCATCCCCAATCTGACTTAGATAATGAAATGGTGTAGTACGTTCTTCTCGATTGGAAATGTAAACGCTACGGACTCCATCCAGTGCTTCAATCTGTTCGTGTAACTCCATTACCTTACTTCGGCTAATGTTGTTAGCGATTACCATGAAGTGATAATGCAATCCTGCTCCGTACTCAGTCTTATATTCTCGTGTCCATCTGAAATAGAACTTGTCAGGTGTTAGTACGTTCTCTTTGATCGTACTTGGATTGAATCGTAGTGAACTTGGGTCGAAGAATACGTCATCTAAATCGTCTGAGGTTACATTGTGATCTTCTACGTTTACTGTAATGTCGAATACTACGTAATTTGATAATGGGTCTTTTACTGAAAGTTCATGATAGAACTCTAGTGCATCTATGATCTTATCTAGTTGGTCTTTAGCATAATCGTATTTATTGTTTACTTTGTATCCTCTGTACTCTGTTGGTTTTATTAACTTCACTGTACGTGGCATATCTGTTTTATTTCCTCCTATAGGTATTTACTGGTTAATCACCTGTTACTGTATCCTTTAACACTTACTATCCATCTATTACTATTTCTAATAATTAATATCTAATCTTATAGATACTTAATATATCTATATAACTTAATCAATCAAGGAATAAGCAATACTCGCCGATCTTAACTTTTTGTAAGCTAAGTAGTTGAATTTAATAAGCAAGAAGGCAGGCATTAAAGGGGATAAATGCTGTTATCGGGAAATAATTAGGAACATTAGTATTACTTCAGACAAATTTACTTTACCATTTATAGTTGAGATAAGCAACAAGATAATTGTAACTAAGATAATTAAAAAGCGGATGCCATCATCAAACCAAACCCAAACGAGCTATTATCTGAGTTAGGCTATTTGCACCAGTAGATTACCGATCTACGAGATACATTTAGCTTGTCTGCTATCTCTGTATAACTCATACCACTAGCCTTGTAACGTACTGCTAGCTTACGTTTAAAGCTATATGCTTCACCTTTAGCTTTACCGCCTAATCGCCCTTTACGTGTCTGACGATCTATAAACTCTTGGTAACAATGAGGGTCACGCTTCCAGCAATAACGACTTATGCTTTTAGCAATACCTTTCACTTCGTTATAGCCTAGCGGTTCTGTAATGCCCTCATTTAGCTTTAAACAATGATCTAGTACCGATTGCAGCCATGTATTGTATGTAGCACCTCTGTGCTTCCTGATAGAACAATATGCCCAATGCCTAGCTTTATGGAAAATGTAGCAATTGCGCCCAAGTCCTACAGCTTCCTCTTGTTTTATTGGTTTACTGATCTGCTTCCAGTCAATTTCTAATTTGTTAGCTAGTTCATCTAGTGAATACGGCGTATGGCGTAGCGTATTTGTACGCCAGCGATCATTTAGAGGATTTTTGCATATTAATCCTGTGTAATTCGCATCAGCCTCTAAAACGTGCTGTAACGTGCGCTGAATGGCATTCAGATAAATGATTGGCTTCTGCTTGCTTGCATCCGTTTTATAAACTGGTGACTTTAACTGGTAGATTGCATGGCTCCTACCATTTTCTTTATTTTCAATTATAAGGTTGGGTAACGGTAGGCCTGTTTTTGAGTAAAGTATCTCTACTAATGATGCTTCATAATCAAGATCAAAAACGATGTTATGCAGATAATAAGGGTGATTAGGCTGTAAATAAACTTTAAGCAAAGCAGCATCTTTGCTATAGATCTTCACGCCGTAGTTAAGATTATCACTAGCGTAAGGCTTTTTAGGTATCGTGTTTATAAATTGATCTAAGATTAATTCTAATTGTTGCATTGCATAACAACCCTGTTTGCAAATGCACTTTTGTTATGTATTATTAGATACAGAACTTGTGCTTTGCATATGTTCTAAGGATTCAAGCCTGTAACTTCTAGTCCGCCAAGATTTGAAAGTTACGGGCTTTTTCATTTCTGTAATAGTTTTAACACAGATCGTATCAGCAAAAAAACTTCTAATTCTATTATCTTTTTTATTTGCTCAATACTCCGAAAAACAATACATAGCGTTTAAACGCTCTCAGCTCTCATTATAGCCATTTTAAATGCTTAGGCTACCCTAGTACCACCTAATATATTAACAAGGCTCTATGGCGCTATAAATGCGTTCTAGGGCTATGTTTATGTTTGATTGTAGCCTATCTAAATAGTTTGGAAAGAATACCCTTCTTTTCTTGGTTTTTATGTTCAATCAATCGCTGATTTAGCTGTTCTTTCAACCATGCTTCATTTGCCTTTACATACTCCAGTTGCTTCTCTAACTGTTCAACTTGTAATTTT
>NZ_JAYJLP010000033.1:0-5473 GCF_051949055.1 Acinetobacter sp. Brlt_5 | reverse complement strand
CTCCATTTGGGGTGCTTTTTTTATGCAGCTGTATGGATTGTTGTATTGATTAGCGCCATGACAAACCTCACAAAACATAACAAGAATACATCGGCCTGTAGCCCTAATGCTGTTCCGGATTTGCTAGTTTATGGACTTCGCCTAGAAAAATACGGAGTCATTCCATGGTACTCGAACAACAGCCGACCTTAGAATTATTATTTGAACAACTGGGTTTAGCCGCAGACGAAGCATCTATTGAGCAATTTGTGCGTGCCCATCAATTGCCGGCAGAAGTGACCTTGCCCGATGCTGGATTCTGGAGTGAGGGACAAAGCGCCTTTTTACGCGAACACTGGCATCAGGATGATGAGTGGATTGTGATTATCGACAAATTAAACCAGTTACTACACGTTGAAAGCGACAAGCTGGCGCAATAAGCCGGAGCCAGTTCAATCAGGCTCATCCGCCTTACATGCTTTGGTACAAAAAAATACAACAAGCGCAGTCACAAGGCTGTGCTTTTGTGCAGAATTCTTATAACGTAAAGCTACAATACAGTAAAAAAATGCTGAGGAGGGCGCCATGTTTGATCAGCAACCCACATTAGAACTGTTATTTGAGCAGCTGGGTCTAGAGTCCAGTTCAGAAGCCATTGATCAATTTATTGAAAGCCATCAATTAACTTCCGATATTCCTCTACATAAAGCCGTATTCTGGAGCAAGGCCCAGCACGATTTCATTATCAGTCACTGGAAAAGTGATGATGAATGGGCCATCGTGATTGATGTCTTAAACGAGCAATTACATACCGAACATAAGCTTTCCGGCTCTTGCGAACTTTAATCACAAATTGAAACAACAAACCTGGTCGCAAAGACTAGGTTTTTTTTGCTTTATCTTATAAGTTAGATGGATAAATAACTACAATTTATCTGATATATAAGGAGGGCGAGATGCTCAATCACAACACACCATCCTTAGCTCTATTATTTTCTCAACTTGGTTTAGCCAATAGTCCGGCGGCCATTGAACTTTATGTACGTACCCATCAACTGCCTTCCCATATTTCTTTGCATGATGCGCCGTTCTGGAATAAATCCCAGCGTGCTTTATTAATCAGTCATCTGGTCCAGGATGATGACTGGGCGATCTGGGTCGATGAATTGAATCAACAATTACATATGGATGCCTATAAAGCCCAAACCGCTTAATCCTGCCTGAAGATTCAAGCGTTTCTGTAGTCCATAAAAAATGCCTCAATCAATGAGGCATTTTTGTTGTTAAATATTTTTTTCGTGCTGAGCTTTAGTGTAAACGCGGCTGAATCAGCTGCACAAACCAGCTTTGACCATGACAGTGTTCAAAGGCAGTATGTTCACGTAGTACATCGGCATCAAACTCGGCTGTTTTACGGTATTTGGTCAGCCAATGCTGAGTCAGTGCATTTTCTTTTTTCGCTGCGCTGGCATAGGCCAGGAACAGGTAAATATCGCCATGATTATAATTGGTCAGCGGTTTTAGAATCTGCTGGGTAATTAAGGCAAAGCGGGTTTCCTGGCTGATTTCAAAATACAGCATATAGGCCTTGGCCAGGGTTAAGGACAGATTTAAATATAAGGACAGCGGCATTTCCTCAAATTCAACCCGGCCTTGCTCCAGCAGCACAATCGCTTCTTGCAGGAAATAGGTCTGTTCCTGACGGACCTGACTCAGCATCACCAGTTCTAGGCGTAATGAAGCACGTTCCAGCGCCAGTTCCGGGGTGTTGCCCTGTAAATAGAGCTGGTCAGTTTCACCGATACGCTGAATAATCGGTTGGGTGGTATCACGCATCGGCACAATCCTCAGTTCACAATACGGTTTATATGAGGCCACTTGCCAGGATTTAAAGGATCACCACAACTGTGGATCACTACGCAGCCAGGCAGTAATCGAAAGGCGCTGCTGTTTGGAGAGCAGCACTTCATGCAGCAAATCACTTTGGAATAAGGCCATCCGGTTGGGCTGTGGCGCAATGATCTGCCATTCGCCCTGTTTGTCCTGCAAGCGTAATTCACCGCCCCAATCGGCCTGCCACTGTTCATGCAGATAAAAGACGCAGGAAATCATCCGGCCATTTTTACCTTGCGGATTATCGCGGTGCAGGGCATAAAATTCGCCGGCGTTATAACAGGCAAAATGGGCTTCGACTTCCTTAATGCCCAGAAAAAAGGCACGATTTAATTGCTCGGCCAGCGCCATTAAGGTTTGGGTATGCTGCTCGGCAACCGGCAGGCTTGAATCCAGCCATAAGATATGATCACTGCGAATCTGGCTGACCACACCGTTTTGAATGGCTGCGTTACGAAACTCATTCAAATGTGCGGTACATTCTGCTACCAAAGCTTGTACATAATCCTGTGGATAGGCATCATCAATCAGGGCATAACCGGATTGATCCAGATCATTGAATATCTGTGCCAGATTCCAGGATGGTGGTAGAGAATGTGTTTGCATAGGCAAAACTCGAACAAGGATAAAAAAAGCGGGGGAACTATTTTAGAGCAAGATAAGCCTCTGAATGAAACTTTTTTTCATGCTAAAATACCGGTTGATTTCAGGAATTAAAGAAACATGAATTACCGTCACCATTTCCATGCAGGCAACTTTGCCGATGTCATGAAGCATGTGCTTTTGCTTCAGTTACTGACACGTTTAAATGCCAAAGATAAACCTTATCGCTATATTGATACACATGGCGGTGCAGGCAAATACGACTTATCTTTAGCACCTGCACAGAAGTCGGGTGAGTTCTTAAATGGTATTCACCGTCTGGTCAAACTGGATGACTCGATTATCCGCAATGCACCGGAAGGCGTGAAGCAGTATCTGAATCTGGTCGAGCAGATGCGCGAGACGGATGGCAAGGGCGCTTATCCGGGTTCACCATGGTTTGCCTTACAAGGTATGCGTGAGATGGATAAAGCCACGGTGTTTGAAATGCAGCGTGATGTTTTTCAGCAATTGCGCAGCAATATCCGTGACCGTCGCGCCGGCTTGCATGAGCGTGATGCTTATGAAGGCCTGCTTGGGGTGATTCCACCGAAAGAAAAACGCGGTCTGGTCATGATTGACCCGCCTTATGAGCTGGAACGTAAAGACTTCCCGCAGCTGGTGGAGCTGCTGGTCGCGGCCTATAAAAAATGGCCAACAGGCGTGTTTGCGGTGTGGTATCCAATTAAAGACCGCGCCATGATTGAACGTTTTGAAAAGAAAATGTACAAATCGGGCATTCGCCGTCAGCTGGTTTGCGAAATCTGTGTCTGGCCAGATGATACCCCGGTTGGCTTGAATGGCTGTGGTTTACTGGTGATCAATCCACCTTGGAAATTCTCTGAAGATGCAGATGAAGCCTTACAATGGTTATTCCCGCATTTACGCATGCAGGACAATGGTGGACATGCAGCAGTACGCTGGCTGGTTGGCGAATAAGCCAAACAGCCCCAACAGAGATTAGGTTAGAGTTAGGACATAAAATAATGATAAACACACCGAAGCCCGAGGGTGATTCCGTGACGCGTGAACATGATTACGATGGAATCACATTTGAAGTGGTGGAAGAGGAACGTACCCGCGAGGGGCAAAAGGTCAAACGCCGTGGCATCTACCTGTGGCCTAATCTCATTACCACCGCGGCCTTGCTGTCGGGCTTTTATTCAATTATTGCCAGCATGAATGGCGAATATAGCCAGGCCATTTATGCCATTTTCCTGGCGGCCTTATTTGATGGTTTAGATGGCCGCGTTGCGCGTGCCATTGGTGCGCAAAGTCCGTTTGGTGAGCAGTTTGACTCCTTGTCCGATATGCTGGCCTTTGGTGTGGCCCCGGCAATTTTAATGTATAGCTGGAGCCTGAATGATCTGGGCCGGATTGGTTTGGCCTGCTGTTTTGTTTATACCGCCTGTGCGGCTTTCCGTCTGGCGCGTTTTAACGTGCAGATTGGCGTGGTTGATAAACGTTATTTTATTGGCGTGGCCAGTCCATTGGCGGCTTTAATGCTGGTGTCGCTGGTCTGGGTCGGCCGCGATTTTCCTGAAATTTATAATATTCAGGACTTTGGTATTCAGATCATCAACGCCGTGATTATTGTGGCGGTTGGCTTGCTGATGATTTCCAATATTAAATATTATTCCTTTAAGACTTTAGACCGTAAGCGGGTGCCGTTTATTGTGCTGCCAATCGCCGTTTTTATACTCGCGGCCATGACCTATAACATTCCGGTCGGTATTCTGGTGATTTCTATCATCTACGCATTATCAGGTTTTGTGACCACTTATATGGCGAGAAAAACCGCCGAATCATAACAAGATGACACTCAGGAGCTTGCTATGCAGATGTTTCAAGATTTTCTCGATCGATCCAAACAACTGAATCAAGCTCCACATCAACTCAAGCTTGAGCAGCTGCCTTATCACGCCCCGAACCAGAAATATAAAATCATTCATCAGGGCCTGATGATTCCCAATTTGCCCGCGCCCTTACATTATCTTAATTTCCTGAGTCTGATTGGGCAGCCAAATGCTCCGATGCTGCGCAATGACAGCGCGATTCAAACCCATCCGCTGGATACTGCTACGGTACTGGTCAGTTCCAGTCCACATATGGTGGGGCAGCTCAGCAGTTATTCAGTGGAAAAAGAATGTTATTTCAAGCCGGCACTGTTTCAGTTTGGTGGCCGGGAGCAGCTGGAAGGACATTTTCCGGAGTTTCGGGTTCAACGTCTGGATTCTGAACTCAGTTTTGATCTGAAGATTTGTACTACCCCGGTGATTTCCTATTTTGCCAAGCTACGCATGGGGCTGGCCGATCACTGGTCTTTGCTGTGTGAATGCAGTGGACAGCTTCAATATAAACAGCAAAATTATCAGATCCAGCAACTCGGCAGTTTTGAATATGCGCGAGCCATTAATTTTCCTTATCTACCTTTAGCCTTTTTTACCTATCAGGTGATTAATCTGCAGCAGCAACGGCAGTTATTACTGGCCCAAGTGCGAGATCGCTTTAACCGGATTTTGCAGTCGCGGATGTATTTGCGTGACCTGAGCAGCGGCCAAAGCCAGCTGTTTGATGAAGGCGTATATTTTAAAGTACACCGGGTTTATCCGGCGGTGATGACTCCAAACCGGCAAAGCATGTATCTGCCGCGTGAATTTGAATGGTGTTACAGCGGTGCAGATGGCACGCGTATTCATATTCAGGCACAAAGTCGCGGTGATTTTAAATTTGGCTTGGCTGCCGGTTATGTGGGCAGTTTTCATTATCAGGTCAAAATAAATGATGTCGAAGAACAGGGCGAAGGTGGCTATTGTGAATATATTGATTGTCGCGCCTTAAAATGGCAGGAAAAAAATCAGGCAGAAAAATTAGGTGATCATTTGGCCAATCCGGTCCCATTTTTAGTGAAAAAAGAAAAATAAGTGTATTTTTGCTGAATAAATAAACAGTCGTGTCG
>NZ_JAYJLP010000032.1:0-6097 GCF_051949055.1 Acinetobacter sp. Brlt_5 | reverse complement strand
GGATTTTAGTAGTACATACATGATGCTTTTATGGTTATTAATGAAAAATGGTGCTTCTAAAGACGAAATTAGAAGTATGCAAGCTAAGGCCGCTAATTATGCGGAACAAAACTTTTCTTCTAAGGAATCTTAATTTTGGACAATATTATTCAACTTTTAAAACCATGTACGCTTTGTGGAAATGGACAGAATGTACAGCTTTTTGCCGGGTTGATGCTGTGTGAAAGTTGTCAGGAAAATATCAGGCTTACAAATCCAGGTATGTTCTCTGCCAATGATAAGATTGAACAGAAAGCTCAGGATTAACCTGAGCCTTTGCATAAAAATTAACAGCGGCCTGCTGCTTTCAATAGAGCATTACATTGCTTATCACTACTTTGTTTTACAGAATTAGAACCCGAACAAACTGCCTGGGAACTAATAGCTCCTCCAACTGTTGTGATATAACATTGATGTGATTTTTTTCCTACAGTGGCTACAAAGTTTATCGTGCCATCAATAGATCCTTCTCTACTTGATATGGTCACTTTGTCTGAAGTTGTATTTAAAGCAAAAGCTGCCTTTTGTTCTAAAGTTTGATCCTGGATGACCATATTTCCGACTGTGCCGCATCCTACAAAAAGAGATGCAAATAACAATGGTAAAAATTTGAAATTTTTCATAAATTTTCCTAAATATATTTAAATAAGTTAGATTCCAAAACTACAATTAGGAATTTCTTTCTGGAGCTCTCGATAGTTATCTTTAATTTTATCCTGTTCGACTTTTTGAGCATCTCGCGCAAAAATATTGAATGCTTTAGCTTCCTCTCTATATTTCAATCTTAAGCTTTCGCAGTTTTTCTTATGTGTGATCATCTGTTTTGCATCATCTTCACTAATTTTGGTATAGCGTTGATTACTAATTCGCAGTGTTTTTCCATCATCAGATAAGTTGAATGTGATAACTGCTAAACCGTTATTCACACCAAGTTCTTTTTCTTTCTTCTCTAAAACCGTTCCTGATTTTTTATTTCCAAACCAATCAGTTTCTGAAAGAATATTCTCATTTACGATGTAAGTTTCTTTGCCCTCTTTATAGATTTCTAAAACTTTTGGATATTTTGTATCTTCAAGTTGCCAGTAACCAACATATTTATCATGAGGTTTGGAACATGCTGTTAAAGCTAAAGCAACTAAAGTAAGGAAAAATATTTTCATGATTTGCTCAGACAAATTAGATTTTAAAAGGTCATAAGAATAGAGTATTTTTCAAGTATGTCTAAGGACATAAAAAACCAGATTTGTATAGCTAAAGTAATGAAAAAAAACACTATTATTTTATTTCAATCTCTAGATTATATGTTTATAACAAATTGGCTATCTGGTAAGTCGATCATTATTCTTAGTGTTATCAGTTTTATGTATTTTAGATTTTTTATATATTGTTCTTAAGCAAGGCGGAAAGTTAATAAAATAATTATGACCTATCTAGCCACGTGATTTAGGGTCAATTTTTATCTCTCCCAACCCTTGGTTGGGATTTTTGCCTGAGATTTCGCATAAGAGATTTTATGTTAAATCCTTTTATATATTTCTTTTATTAGTTCATTTGTATAAGATCATATCTGCTCGATTACCGTCTAAAAAACAAGGATTTTTTGTGAAAAAGCCTAATCAAAAAGCTATTCTTCGTCAGAAAAAATCAGATTTAAAAATAAGAAAGGAAGGTAAAAAAAGATCACATACTTATATCGGCTTAATAAAATTTTCATCTGTAATCTCATTAGCTAAAATGGGTCATAGAGAAAAATTTCTAGAAACTATAAGAAAAATAAAGCTGAGAGATAGAGCTAATAAGAGTTTATATCTTAATTTTAAGGATGTAGAACTATTGTTGCCAGAAGGCGTTATTTACCTTTTACATCAATTGGATAAGTTAAAAAATAAAAAAGAATTACTAGGACGAACCTCTGATAAGGATGTAGTAAAAGCTATGTTCTCTAGATTAGGCATTCATAGTCTTATTAAACAGCCTCCTTATGTTGGTAAAACTATTAATATTGTTGATAGATGGGAGTGTTTATCGGGAGATAGCGCTGATTTAGGCGAGGAATACGAAAAGATTGAAGAGCAAATAGCTATGATCTTACCAGATAGAAGAGCTAGATTTGTTTTACAAAATGCTATTGCTGAAGCAATCAGTAATGTGATCAATCATGCCTATGATGAAAATGCTCAATATAAGAAATGGTTTTTATTCTTTTGCATAGATAAAGAGAAAAATACATGTCTGATCGTGGTATCAGATGTAGGAAAAACTATTCCGGTAACTATTCCAGTTAAGCTAAGAGATCGTTTATCTATTAATCCAATTGAACTCTTTACTGGTAAAAATGACTCTCAATTGATTGAAATAGCAACAAAATGGAGAAGATCTGCAACAGAAGAGTACCATCGAGGAAAAGGCTTTAATGATATCATGCAGGTTGAATCTGATGTAGATGGTGCAAATGTGATAGTTCTAAGTAGAAAAGGGGCTTGGTCATCTGTCGCTGGTTTAAAAGACTACAAAGATGCTATTGAAGGTACAACTGTAGGATGGGAAATTCCTTTGAATAATGTGAAATTAGTCGCGAGTAAAACTTATGCTTGAAATCAAATATGATGTGGCTAAAGAATATTATCCAAGACCTATGGGTAGAGCTAGAAAAGATGGTCTACATAGTGGTGAACGATTTAGAGAAGAAGTTCTACTACCTTTTTTCCAATCTTTAAAAACGAATCCAAACCAAATTCTTGTTTTAGATTTTAATGGTATATCTACAGCTGGATCTTCTTATCTAGAAGAATCTTTTGGTGGTCTAATTCGTAAAAATGGTTATCGTAAATCTGATTTAAATAGACATCTAAAGATAGTGGTAGATGATGACTTAAAAGAACTTATTACTGATAGAATAGAAAAGTATATTAATGACGCTGAAAGTAAAGTGAAATAAATCATATGGATAAGGAACTATATGTTGTTTGGACGTCACTTCTGCTTTTGTGGTTTTTTTCCATTTGTAGCGTATTAATAAAACCTGATCTTATTCCTTATAATTGGCTAGCTCCTATATTTAAAGCTATTACAGTTGCTATCCCTGTATATGTGTTTTTATTCAGAATAAAAAACTCTTTATTAATGAAATCAATCAAGTCTGCTAATGATCTGTTAATCAAGACCAATGAAACATGTATTAATGTTTTCTTAGATGATGATCCTCAAAAAACTTTTAAAGATATTAAAAAAGTTTCCTTATATTTAACTTATTTAAAATCCGAAGTGAATAATTTTCCCTATGGTGGACCAATTTCAGCTCTTCTTTTTTCAAAAAAGATGAAATTTTTGAAGGAATATGAAAGAGAAGCTCTTAAAGCCTATTCTGATTATTATGAGTTAATTACATTTGATACCATAATTGAAAATAAGACATCTACAATGACAAAAGAAGAGTCGGAAGAGCTAATAGATAGGATAATTCATTCATCTACAATACTTTCTAACATTCTTGAAAAACATCTAAGAAAATATATTTAAGATTTCCTACAATTAACATAATACACCTTATACGAAACGTTTTGTAAAAACCATTTTAAAACAATGCCTTATATCTGTAAAAACAGCCTAAGCACGCTCTCTTAGGCTGTTTTAGTGATTTTTAATGTTCCACGATCAATAAATAAACAATGTTCCACGGTTTTGATTAGTCTGATTAAATAGTCCTATCATCCATAGGGCTTGAAAAAACGGCTCCAGAAGCCCCTTTTTTCAGGCTCTGGTTCAATATGCTCCGGCACTGGAATGCGTTTAATTTCTTGAGTAGTCAATCCGTCCTCATTTGGTTTTTTTGACCGAGGATCTGTTGCTATATCCTGGTCAGATTGCTGCTCTGTAAACGTGCTTATATTGGCTTGTGGTGGCTTCATTTCAATAAGTGTAAGTAGCGTGTCAATACGAGCATTTGCCTTCGTTTCCCGATCTTCTGCTTTTTCCAACTGTTTCTTTAAAAACTCAATCTGATTTTTGAGTTCAACAACTGTATTATCAGTGTATTCAGGTGTATCAATGTTTTGTCTTGGAGACGTATCAAGACGTTTTGAGTTTGTTCCACCAAAAGGCTCACCATAGACACGAAGTAATTCTGAAAAGTCGATAGAACCATCATGATCACGACTTAATACTCCGTTTTTTATATCTTTGTAGAGTGTGGCCCGAGATTTTTTATACAGTGTTGCAGCATCACTAACACTGTATTTTGTACTTGTTTTCATATTGTATTACTGTGTATTAACGATACGTATTGGAGAATACAATAAGTGTATTCTCCAATAAACTCAAAGTTTAAAGCCTAAGTTTTTTAGATAAGGTAAAAACTGTTTTTGCTGTTTTGGATCTCTCAACATATCTTTAATTGTTATAGCTAAATCATCATAGCTTTCACCTTGCTGTGCTAGATGTGATAGTTCATGTAAACGAGAAAGTTGATTTCCAAACATATTAATTTGAGCATCTGTTAGTTTATAAAATTCTTTAGGTACATCTGTATTCTGATGACTAATACTCTTAGTCTTTTCTTTAAATGAAAAAATAATACTAGTAACTTTACGACCAGTCTTTTTTTGTTCATAAGTGACATTTAAAGGGCTGCATTCGTTTATTTGGTCTATAGCAGTATCAATTACTCGTTTCTTGAAATCTGCGAATAAAGGGTACTTTTTACCAAGCTCAAGCATTGTCCGCAAATTCTCAACTGAAATTTCACGCTTACCTATTTGTCGATATTGAACAAGTAGCTCATAAATACGAATACCGTACCCACTATTTATTCCAGCGATGTCTGACAGGGCATATTTGGTGAATTCTCTACTTAGATTAGATATGAAAGGCAGAATTGGTTTTGAAAAACGAATACCAATGACACTTTGACTATCTAGAAATTGAACTTCTTGTACCCATCGCATTTTTATAGACTTGTCATCAATACTGAGGTTAATAGATCGTTCATAGAGTCTATTAATACCTTCCTTTAAATCTCTGTATGCAGTTTTTTCATGTACACCTAATTGCCTTAACTCATTGATACTAACAGGATATAGCTCATCATCTGTAATAGGCTGATTTTTTGGAATCCGTGAAATGGCAGCTAAGACAATTCGTTGCTCTACGGCACTTAATTGATATGAGGCTTCTATTACTTGATTTGATTTTACAACGTGATTTTTATTCAAAATAAAACCATTAATTTTTAATATATGACAAATATATACTTGTCATAGTTGGTAGTCAATCCGTCATAGTTAAGTAGTCAATCCGTCATAGTTAGTAGTCAATCCGTCATAGTTAGTAGTCAATCCGTCATAGTTAAGCTTTAAAACCCTTACTGTATAAGGCATACAGGGGACTGAAAATATTTAAAATATTTAAAATATATTTAAAAAGAGCAAATTGAAAAATTGCCCTTGGTTTTCGCTTCGCTCAAACTCTATTGAACTTCGCTTTCGCTCAGTTCGTCGGGGCAATTTTTTGGTTAATACTTGCGTGACTTTAAGAAAAAGCAAAAGCAACTCGGAATTCGCTTCGCTCATAAAATTTTTTTACTCGCTACGCTCGGTCCAGGAGCAAATTTCTGCATGAAACTTATGCTTTCTTAGGCTAAAGAGAACAAAAAAATGTTTTTCAGAGGGTCTAGGCGCAAATTTTGATAGTTCGCTCGTAGACACTCGCTCTATGCATCTATCTAAAGTCAAAATCCCTCTTTATTTCGCTCTCATTTGCGGTTTTTGAGCTGTTTTCTGTTTTTCGCTATGAGATTATGCTTTTTAGGTAAGGGCTCTTAAATCGCATTTGAACGCTTTCTGTGAAGTTTTTCATAATTAAAATTTTAGGTTGAAATTTTTAACCTGGATGAAGGGACAAAAAAATTGATCTTTTTACGTTTTTCTAAACCAAGAAATAAATACTTTTTTCCATGCAAAACCAAGCACTGGCCCTACGTCACTTTAGCCAATTTTCCAATCCAAGATCCGGCACATGCCGGGATTTTTTTGTCACACACCACGCATCTAACGATGACACT
>NZ_JAYJLP010000031.1:0-6487 GCF_051949055.1 Acinetobacter sp. Brlt_5 | reverse complement strand
GGTGTCATCGTTAGATGCGTGGTGTGTGACAAAAAAATCCCGGCATGTGCCGGATCTTGGATTGGAAAATTGGCTAAAGTGACGTAGGGCCGGTGCTTGGTTTTGCATGGAAAAAAGTATTTATTTCCTTGTTTAGAAAAACGTAAAAAATCAATTTTTTGTCCATTCATCCAGGTTAAAAATTTCAACCCAAAACTTTAATTATGAAAAGCTTCATAGAACGCGTTCAAATGCGATTTAAGAGCCTTTACCTAAAAAACATAGATCTCATAGTGAAAAACAGAAAACAGCTCAAAAAACGCAAATGAGAGCGAAATAAAGAGGTATTTTGACTTTAGATAGATGCATAGAGCGAGTGTCTACGAGCGAACTATCAAAATTTGCGCCTAGACCCTCTGAAAAACATTTTTTTGTCCTCTTTAGCCTAAGAAAGCGTAAGTTTCATGCAGAAATTTGCTCCTGGATCGAGCGTAGCGAGTAAAAAAGTTTTATGAGCGAAGCGAATTCCAAGTTTCTTTTGCTTTTTTTTAAAGTCACGCCAGTATTAACCAAAAAATTGCCCCAACGAACTGAGCGAAAGCGAAGTTCAATAGAGTTTGAGCGAAGCGAAAACCAAGGGCAATTTTTCATTCCCTGGGCTTTTAATTATTTTAAAGTTTTTAAATTCTTTTAAATGGCTTGAAAGCCATATGAATAAAGGGTTTTAGCTCTTATATGTCCACGTTTACCTTGCAATATGTCCACGTTTACCTTGCAATATGTCCACGTTTACCTTGCAATATGTCCACGTTTACCTTGCATTAGTACACAAATAATATTAACGTGTACTTATACACAATAAAAAAATAGTGGCTATGAGAGATTTAGTTGTAAAAGACAATGCCTTAATCAACGCAAGCTATAACTTAGACTTAGTAGAACAACGTTTAATTTTATTGGCTATTGTTGAAGCAAGGGAAAGTGGGAAAGGGATTAATGCAAATGATCCATTAGAAGTTCATGCAGATAGTTATATCAATCAATTTGGTGTACACCGTAATACAGCTTATCAAGCCTTAAAAGATGCTTGTAAGGATTTATTCGCGCGTCAATTTAGCTATCAAGAGAAAAAAGCTAATGGGAATATCCGAAATGTTATGAGTCGTTGGGTATCTCAAATTGCTTATAACGACAATGAAGCAACTGTAGACTTAATATTTGCACCTGCTGTTGTTCCCTTCATAACCCGACTGGAAGAACAATTTACTAAATATGAATTACAGCAAGTTAGTAGTCTTAGTAGCGCTTATGCCATTCGCTTATATGAGCTTCTAATTCAGTGGCGAAGCACTGGTAAAACCCCAACCATAGAACTACAAGAATTTAGAAAGAAGTTAGGCGTTCTTGATAATGAATATTTACGGATGGCTCATTTAAAAGAGCGTGTTTTAGAGCTTTCAATTAAACAAATAAATGAGCATACGGATATAACTGTAAAATATGAACAGCATAAAAGAGGACGTTCTATTTCAGGATTTTCTTTTACCTTTAAACAGAAGAAGAAGGATAGCCCATCAATAGAAAGAGATCCGAACACTTTGGAGCTTTTTTCAAAGATGACCGATGCTCAACGGCATATGTTTGCAAATAAACTTTCAGAACTCCCTGAAATGGGTCGCTATTCACAAGGAACAGAAAGCTACCAACAGTTTGCTGTACGTATTGCTGAGATGCTACAAGATCCCGCTCAATTCAAAGAGCTATACCCATACCTAAAAAAAGTGGGATACATGCCATCAAATAAAAAGGACACCGTAAATGGCTAAGTTATCACTAAGTGAAGTATCTAAAAAATTTCATGTGGATAGATCAACCATTTACAGAGCTGTACGTAATGGACGTTTATCACGCTCCAGTGATGGACAATTCGATCTAGCAGAGGTCATACGATGCTTTGGAGAACCTGAGCAAACATCTCAAAAAATTGAATCATCTAAGCAAGAAGGTGATGAATCTACAAAAAAACTTATTGCCCATTTAGAAAATGAAGTCAAAAAATACCAAGAACGTGAAGAACGGTTAATGCAACAAATTGACCGTATGCAAACACTCATTGAGCTGAAAAGTGTTGCACCTGCCACAGCAGCACCACACCAAGATGCTACGGCATGCGACACCAAGATGCCACAGCATGCGACAACACAACAAGACACTGATAACAAAAAGAATAATGAATTAAATATTGCAGAAAATGTAGCAGTGCCACAGCAAGAAACTACGGCATACCACACCCAAACGCTACAGCATGCCACGTTGCAAAGTGTGGCAGTGCCACAACACAAAAAACGTGGTTTATTTGGCCGTGTGCTGAATGCCGTCTTTGATAATGACTGAGCAATAAGGGTGAAAGATCATGCCGAAACTGAAAGACATTGCCCTGGGAATTATTGTAGCTCCGCTGCTGATCCCGATCATGCTGATTGCATCGTACCAGGATAAAAAGGCGCTGAAGAAAGAGCTGGATGAATGCCAAAAAGAAAAAGACCAGGCATCCTGATTATTCAATTGAGCTAATCAAAAGTGTGGAACATTGATGAAATAATAGCGTGGAACGTGAAAAGTCATAAAAAAAGCCCGAGCAGGGATGCTCGGGCTATAAACTAGAAACTACAGCGTTGAATTATAAGGATAATTATACAGCATTTCGTATAAGGTGTATTATGTTAATTTTAGGATTTATTGATAATTCTATTATTTTTTCTTCAACGCCATTAATAGAGCTACTCCAACAACGCTTATAGCTGCCGTTGCAAATTTGGCAATGCTTTGCCAAGCATCATTATTATCCTTATTCGTTTCTTTTACTATTTCAGCTATTCTCACATGCAAATCACCAAGCTTGAAAGTTATCTCAGCAATTAAGTGAAGAGATTCATCGCTACTAGCTTTATCTGCAATTTTTGACAGAATTTGCATTGTAGAATCTAAACTTTTTTTAATGCCATCAATACTATGATCTTGTGTAGTCTTAACTCCATCTACTATTGACTTTAAGCTATCTAAATAATCCTTTTGAAGGTCAACAATATTAGGTATTACTTTTACAAGTTCTGCTAACTGTGCAAGTGAAAAATTATCATTTTGTACTAGCTCCATAATTTTTTCGTACTCTTCTTTTGATAAATTATTAAAATCTTTAATACTTAGCTTTTCACTAATTTCCTGAATAATATTCGTCATGTAATAACCTAAAATTCTTAGTAATAATCTTTAGTTGAGAAAGATACCAAGATTTATCTTCTAATGCATTACTACAATAATATTATAAATCTAACTACTCCATTTAACATAATGGATATTATACGAAGTACACTTGTATATTAATATAAATATCAGATACTTATTCAAATCAGAAAAATTCTAAAATGACCAAAAAGCCGATTTTGAAACAAGTCGGCTTTTTTATGAGCGTTTTTGATAGTTCTTGCCAATAATTTTGTTTAAAAAGTAGTCAATTTTTCGGTTTTTCCAATGTTCTCAACTTCCCAGGATCTAAAATTATCCCCATTTCCTGCGGATAAACCTGGGACAGTTTTTAGCCGGTCTTGTACGCATTTGCTTACGTCAATTACGGCCCTTTGCGCCTGTACGACCTGGCTGCAATTTCCTATGATGGATTCATCAGGAACAGGAAGTTCCACACAATAATAAGAACATAGATACGCACAAGGACTGTAAGGTACGACAGGAGTTATACCTAAACACCCAATACGAAAAAGCCCGACAGGATGTCGGGCTTTTTTATTATCTAAACTTTTAAATCAGAGTTGGATGGGCATCCAGAATGCGAATTAAAGTCGCTGCAGGACCAGTCGGATAACGACGGCCTTGTTCCCAGTTTTGTAGGGTTCTCGCGCTGATATGCAAACGTGCAGCAAACTCTGCCTGGGTTAAGCCAGTTTTCTCACGTACTTCTTTAATATCTGGCAATTCAAGCGCTGTGACTCGGCTTGCTTTTATTTCATTGCGTTTTATGGCACCAGCTTCTTTGATTGAAGCAACCAGGTCATCAAATAAGTTGTTATCCATGAAATTGCTCCTTTACTAATTGACGTAGAATCGAGGTTTCTTTGTCTGTCAGATTATCTTTCACAGACTTTGGATAAGCGACTAGGAAAAAGATCTGATCATCCTCTGTGACCCAATAATAGATCACCCGGATACCACCACTTTTACCCTTATTACCTTGAGCACAACGTACTTTACGAATGCCACCGCCATTCTTGATTAAGTCACCTTTATTGGGCTGTACCAAGAGATCTTGCTGGAGCTGACGATACTCTTCATCACTCACAAGCTCTTTGATTTGCTTGGTAAAAATACTGGTTTCAATGAATAACATAGGTTAAAGTACGTCAATGGCGTATAAGAATTTTAGCAGTTCTAGAATAAAAAAACGAGAGCTGTAGGCTCTCGTTTCGCATAATCCGTATTATGTTAATTGTAGATAAACTTAATGTCCTCCTCCATAATATTCAATTCTATTGTTAGATATCTTAGAGACTAATTTTAAATAGTATTCTCTTATTTATATAATCTGTAGAAGTAAACTCATTATAAAATTTGGAGATATACATGGATTGGTTTTTTAGTGGATTAGGAACAGCTATAGTAACGTTTATTCTTGGCTCACTGATTGGAGGAGCTACAGGCTATAGAATAGCAATAAAGAAAAAAACTATCCGTCAGAATCAGCGAGCTGGTGATAATTCTTCACAGATACAAGTAGGTCGTGACTATAAATGATTAATTCACAAAATCAAAAAGCAGGAGATAATTCTCAACAGTTCCAAGCAACCCAGATGGTCGTTAACGTAGGTATTGATGAGAAACGAGCAAGAGAAATTTATCAAGAAATGAACTTGCAATTAAGAAAAGATTATTCTAATGAAGCATTTGAAATTGCAATATCAAGAGTTTCAGAATTTGAAAGCAAATTAATGTCTAAAATGGAAAAAGTTGAAGGAGCACTAGATGTTTTTGCTGACCCAAGTTTTCAACTACTCTTAGTTGAAGCACAAAAAACAGCTGCAGCAACTGAAAGACCTGCTGATTATGATCTTTTATCTGAACTTTTAATACACAGATTTAAAGCAGGAGAAAATAGAACTACACGAGCTGGAATTAATCGAGCAGTAGAAATAGTCGATGAGATTTCAGATGATGCTTTACTTGGTATAACCATCTACCATACTGTCATCTCAATAGTTCCTACTACCCATGATATTCTTCAAGGATTAGATACGTTAGATAACTTATTCAGTAAAATATTTTATTGCGATCTACCAACAGGAAATGAATGGCTTGACCATCTTGAGATATTAAACGCAATAAGAATTAACAACTTGATGAAATTAAATAATTTGGAAACTATATATTCTACCACTTTAAGTGAATATATAGATTTAGGTATTGCTAAAACATCTGCAAACTTTGATGAAGCACAAAAAATTATCCAAGAAAATAATATCCCGCAAAATATATTAGTAGAAAATCCATTGAATAATGATTTTGTAAGAGTGGCCGTATCAAAAAAAATGATTGATACATTATCTATGACTATAAATAACGGAAGTTTTTCTCAAAGTATTCCATTTTCACTAGATCAAAAAAACGCTGTAGAAAAACTTTATCAACTATATGATCAAGATCCTGAACAAAAACAAAAAAATTGCTCAATATTTATGGAAGAATTGAATAAAAGACCAAATCTAAAAAAATTAAGAGATTGGTGGGATAAGATAGAAATTAACTTCACACTAACTTCGGTTGGAAGCGTTTTAGCACATTCCAATCTTCAAAGATGTGATAACAAAGTACCTAACTTTAGATAAAAAATGATCTCAACTGCCTCAAGTTCACACAGCCGTCGGACAAACCCTTTAGGCTGATGGTGAACGTTGAGAGAGTTTCGGCAATACTCACCCTAAGAGTCTACAAAAACTGCACTCACCCTAAGAGCCTACAAAAACTGTTTGCTCTTAAAATATTGCCGAATACCAATTCAAGCTGACGGAGCCACGCATCGGTCGTCCACAACAGTAGGTAATTGTGCTTTCCTACATAGACTGAGATTACAATTCACACACCGCATCGACATGTTCTGAAATTCATTTAACATAAAATCTCTTATGCGAAGCCCAGGTTAATCCTGGGCTTTTTGTTCAATCTCATCATTGGCCGCAAACATGCCTGGATTAGTGAGCTTAATATTTTCCTGACAACTTCTACAAAGCATTAAGCCTGCAAAAAGCTGTACATTCTGTCCATTTCCACAAAGCGTACATGGTTTTGAAATTTGAATAATATTGTCCAAAATTAAGATTCCTTAGAAAAGTTTTGTTCCGCATAATTAGCGGCCTTAGCTTGCATACTTCTAATTTCATCTTTAGAAGCACCATTTTTCATTAACAGCCATAAAAGCATCATGTAAGTACTACTAAAATCT
>NZ_JAYJLP010000030.1:0-8696 GCF_051949055.1 Acinetobacter sp. Brlt_5 | reverse complement strand
CTCTTGAAGGAGAGTTTTTTTTGTTTTTTATATTGTCTGTTTAGCTGGCAATATATTGTTGTAGCTGGTCGATCAGTTTACGTTGATCATCCATTACTGCTTTTACCAAGTCGCCAATCGACACCAGTCCGACCAGTTTGTCATTTTCTACTACCGGTAAATGACGTAAATGACGATCGGTCATCAGGCTCAAACAGTCTTCTACACTGGTGCTTTGGGTCACGGTCAGTACCTTTGCGGTCATAATCTCATTGACGGTGGTGTCATAAGAAGAGCGTTCCATCAACGCAATTTTACGGGTGTAGTCACGCTCGGATAAAATTCCGACCACTTGGCCTTCATGGGTCACTACAAGCGCCCCGATGCCTTTATCGGCCATAATTGAAATTGCTTCGAGTACAGTTGCTTCTGGACTAACGGTGTATATTTCCTGGCTATGCTTATCTTTTAATACGTGTGTTACATTGGTCATTCTGTCTGGTCCTTGCCATTTTTGTTCTTGGTATGGGTTCTAACTTAACCTCAATTTTGAAAAATGCCAATAGTTTTATCATTAGAGGCCATAATCAGCAGTCATATTGTTTTCATTGAGGTTTAATGGTGCATGAATCTCTACGTTAAGCGGTCTTTAACTGGGCGTCATTAAAGAAAAAGTGTTTCATTTGCTGTGTGGTCAGCTTGAATTGCTGGCTGGAACAATGACACAGCGCCGGTGTAACTTTTAAACGGGTTAAGGTCGGTAGCAAAGAATTCTGAAAATCCTGCGGGCTAATCTGGCGCGGAGTGTAGTTTGGCCAGTGTTTCTTGGCATATTTATAGGCTTGGACACCGTTTAACCAAAAGGGAAAAATAAAATCATCCTGATCGGAGGTCATGGCCCAACCCTGATGATATAGCCCCCAAAGTACCCCGCAATACATCATTGATTTTAGAATACTGATTTTCATGTGAATATCTTGGGCAGCGGGTTTTAAAGACTTAATCTGGTTCATGTCATATAAACACTAATGTGGTGCCTGTATTGTAGGAAATTCAGATGAATAAAGCGTTTAAGCTTTGCGTTAAATCGTAAACAAATATAAAAAACAAATTTCAGGCATTAAAAAACGCCACCTAGGTGACGTCTGTTTATGCTTGCATGGTGGCCATATTCTGCCAGTACTGTGCTTTGAGTGAATCGCGTTCTACGCGGAAGCCTTGATAGTACAGTTCAGCTAAGAACATAGCGGCTTTGCCATGACCCGCGCGGGCAACCTGTTCAAGTTCAGCCACAGCATCTTGGAAGTTCATCTGTGATTGAATGGTGTTAACCGCATTTGCATATGCAATTTCAAGATCATGGTGAGAGATACTCTGAATCATATAAAACTCCTTTATTTTAATTATGATCGCAATAAAGACTGTATAGCCAGCCTAAATAATAGTTTATCGAGGTTGTGTTAAACTAATATTACACATTCGTGGAAATGTCAACTAAGAGATGGGGCAGATCCGTGATATTTCAAGTTTACATGATTAAACATTGAACACTCTATAATTTTATTATGATATGCATATAAGAAAGGTAACATAAAAAGGAGAGCCACATGACAAATACAATAGACGGTTTTAACTTTGATCTGCCTTTACGTGCGGAGCAGATTATCGAGCTGGCCCATCATCACCGTAAAAAACTCGATGAGGCGGTGTTCCATCAGGAAATTCATTTAGGTGAGTATTGTTTGGCGCAGCGTAAACGTGTGCATGACTTTACCAGTACACTCGATCCACAGCAGCGTGAAGAATTCTACCGTATTTATAATGGTGAGCTAATCAGCATTGCCGATGATGATGAACTGCATCCGGCTGATGCCGAAAAAGGGGTCAGTATCTTTGCCATCTTCATTGTGCTGGCCATTGTCGCGGGTATTATCCTGTATACCGTATTCCGCGCGCTGATGACTTAAGCAGCAGTGGCTCAATTTTACTCGCCAGTTCGGGTAAAATTGGGTCATCTATCTTGTGCAAATACCGCTAGCATCCTACACTACGGCTATTCGAGGTAGGCTATGCATGACGCAATACAAAAAATTTCTCAATTATTCATTCAATTAAAATCACGACTCACGTTAGAGCAAATTTATAATGGGGTAGTGGTCAGCATTATTGTCATTATTCTCCTGTTATCTTCCATTGCACTTTATCGCCCGGTTGGGTCCGCACAATTTCAGAATATTGAATATTTGTCGCAGCAGTCGATGTATCCTGAAACCCAGGAGATGGCTGTGCGCTTAATGCAGCAGCCACAGGTGCGTTATGGGCAGTATCTTAAATTGATGCAGGCCCATCAGATGGAACTGGGTCAGGCAAAACAACTTCCTCCTCTGGATGTGGAGGCATATTAATCGCTGGAATATCTTCAACCTGAGGAAGCGATTGACTGCCGGTGGTCTGTAAATTGTGTTGTAAAACTTGTTCTAAAGCCGCTTTGTCTAAACTTTCACTCACTACAATCACGGTCAGATGTTCCGGATGCAGATGCCGGCGTACCGCAGCTTGCACATCTTCGGCGCTAATTTTGCTGAGCTGTGCTGAATATTCACTCAAGCTCTGTGCCGATTGTTCATAAAATCCCAAACTGCCGAGCTGGGCATTAATACTAGCATTGCTACTGTAATGGTTAGGATAGGCTCTTAACAAGCCGTTTTTGGTTTCTTCCAGCTGTTTCGGATCAATCGGTTCTCGGACAAAATCGACCAGTGCCTTATGCGCGACACGAATACTGTCCATCAGTTGATCTTGCCGGGTTGAGTAGCTGATGCGAAATACACCCGGTGCCTGACTAAAACTCATGCTGCTAGATGCGCCATAGGTATAGCCGCGTTTTACCCGCAGTTCTTTCATCAAAACAGAATGAAAGCCACTACCGCCGAGCATACGATTGGCGACTTCTAAAGCCAGCCGGTCTGGATCATGACGTGTGGTGCCAATATGACCGAGCACAATATGCGCCTGACTGGACTGATAGGGCATGTGTACAATCTGAAAGCCATTTGCTGTGATGGGTGTGGGGAGTGGTGCAGCCGCCTGACCTTGCGCTAAGTTGCCGGCAATGCGTTCTGCCAGATTTAAAGCTGCTTTGGCCTGCATTTTTCCGGTAATGGCAATATTCATATTCTGCGCCACCAGAAACTGCTCACGGAACTGTTGCAGATGTTTGGGCTGAATCCGCTGAATACTGCCATTGGTACCGTTAATTGGCTGGGCATAAGGATGTTGCCCATATAAGCTGCGATACAGCTGAATCTCCATCATCCGGCTGGGATTTTCTTTCAGCTGTTTTTGCCCCAGCTGGTTATTGCTGACCACCATGCCAATACTCTGTTTTTCAAAGGTGGCATGTTTGAGCAGTTCCATCATCATGGCTAAAGCCGGTTCCAGTTTTTCCGGGTCAGACAGCACCCGTAATTTGACAATAAACATATCCCGATAGGCTCGCGCACTAAACTGCGCACCGACCTGTTCAAACACGGCAGCCACTTGTTGTGCGTTATATTTGGGCGTGCCTTCATCTAAGAGCTGGGCGGCCATATTGGCCACGCCGTATAAGCCGCTTTCAATTTCCCGATCACGCGCGGCACCGGCATTAAAGGTCAGCTGTATATCCAGAATTGGTAAGTCCTGTGTTTCCACAAACAGGGTTCTGACCTGATAACGGTTGTTCAGGTCATGCACATAAGGCGCGCGATAATCCAATTTCTGCTGATTAATATTTCTGAGACTTTGCAGCAGCGGCAGAGATTGTAAGGTATTTGGATTTTCATCCACTTCGGTGGTGGTATTGACATTGGCCTGCGCAGAACTGATCGCAAATAAGCTGGCCACCAGAATGCAGGAACGGAAATAGGGCATGTCGGTATCCTTTAGGGTGACTTGCTGTGTGGACGCAAATATAAGGTGGTCAAATTGTCACGCACAAAATAGACATTGGCGACGCGTTGAATGTCTTGCGGGCGTATGGTTTCAAAATGCTGAGGTAATTCATCCATCAGGCGATAACTCAATCCATTCACCTCCAGATTACCCATCATCTTGGCCTGTCCCGCTAGATCATCCTGACTATAAAGCAAATTCGACACAAACTTGGCTGTCACGCGTTTTACTTCCGGTTCATGCACCAGCTCGGTTTTCAGGCGTTCAATTTCAGCCTGAATCGCCTGTTCGGCTTGGACCAGATCCACGCCATCCACCGGTAAAGCTGAAATGGTAAACAGGCTGTCGCCACGATTATATGGATCATAGCTGACGCTTAAGGCGCTTAAGAGTTTTTGCTCACGAATCAGACGCTGCTGCAGGCGCGAAGAAATGCCGCTGTCTAATAAATGCTGAATAATGGTGAGTGCATAGGCATCTTGCGGATTGGTCGCAGTCGTTAGCGAACGGACATTCCAGGCCATATACAAATTCGGCACCTGAACCGGAAAATTCAGTTCCATGTGCCGATAGCCCAGACGTTCAAATTCGCGGACATCATTGCGGGCTGGCAGGCTGCGCGCTGGAATATCGGCAAAGTATTTTTGTACCTGGAGCAAAGCCGCTTCAGCATTAACATCGCCGACAATAATTAAAATGGCATTATTCGGGCTATACCACTGCTTGTACCACTGACGTAAATCCTCCAGCTGGATATTTTGCAGATCTTTCATATGCCCAATAATTGGCTGGCGATAATGACTGGTCGGGTAGGCAATCCATTTAAACCGTTCAAAAGCCAAAGCACGCGGATTGTCATCGGTACGCTGGCGCCGTTCTTCCATCACCACTTTGATTTCGGTGGCAAAATCCTGCTGGCGCAGCAATAAATTACGCATTCGGTCGGCTTCAAGCTCCAGCGCCATCGGAAAATAGGTTTTTGGATACAGCTGATAATAATTGGTGTAATTGGTAAAGGTCGAGGCATTGACCCGGCCGCCGTAAATCCGGCTGAGTCGGGTAAATTCATCATTTGGCACTTTATGCGTACCCTTGAACATCATGTGTTCCAGCGCATGGGAAATACCGAGTAAATTTCCCGACTCATCACTGCTACCAACTTTGTACCAGATTTGAGTCATCACCATTGGCGAACGATGATCTTCACGAATAATGACTTTTAAACCGTTTTTTAACGTGGTTTCAACGGTACTGCGTGCCAGCTCGCTTTGGGTATTGGCCGCCAAAGCGCTCGATGAGAAACCGATCAGAAGTAGGGTAAGGGCGAAACGTTGTTGTTTTAAATGATGAACCACAGCAGGCAAAATTTTATTGTTCAGTATCACAAAGATGATCCGCAATGCATCTGTATTTGCTTTCATTCTTCAGAAACGGGGCAGTGAAAGCAAGGGAATCCTGTAACTTTTTGCAGCCTGCGACACATGATTGGCAATGACAAGTCAAAGTGGGCAGTTTATGTTAGAATCCAACTTTTTTAACGCACTGCTTTTCAAGGATTCGGCATGCAACAGCAATCTAATGGGCAAAATAAATTTTTGATTGATGCTGATATCGGGGATGACGATGTCACTTTACCAAGTTTACCTGCGGTAAATGTACCTATCGTTGAAATACCTAAAGTAGAACAAGCACCTGTTTCTGCGCCTGTAGCCACAGAAGCAGCTGAAGAGAAATCAAAAGGCGGTTTCTTCAGCCGTATGAAAGAAGGGTTAACCAAAACCCGTAAAAACTTTGCCGATGGGATGGTCAACATCTTAATTGGTGGCAAAGAAATTGATGATGAACTTTTAGAAGAAGTTGAAGAGCAATTGCTGGTGGCCGATATTGGTGTTGATGCCACCAAAACCATTATTGCCAACCTGACTGAACGTACTGCGCGTGGTGATCTGATTTATTCACACTCGTTGTATAAAGCCTTGCAGGAAGAGCTGGTGGCTTTACTGGCGCCGCGTGTTAAACCGTTGCATATTGATTCGAATAAAAATCCATATGTCATTCTGGTGGTGGGCGTGAATGGCGTGGGTAAAACCACCACCATTGGTAAGCTGGCCAAACGTTTACAAGGTGAAGGCAAGAAAGTCATGCTGGCCGCTGGTGATACCTTCCGTGCCGCAGCGACTGAACAGTTGCAAATCTGGGGCGAGCGTAATGATGTTGCTGTGGTCGCGCAAGGTCATGGTGCAGACAGTGCCTCGGTCATTTTTGATGCTTTTGAAAGTGCGCGTGCCAAAGGTATGGATGTCTTGATTGCCGATACTGCAGGGCGTTTGCATAACAAAGGTCATTTAATGCAGGAACTGACCAAAGTTAAACGCGTGATGCAAAAAATTGATGCCACTGCACCGCACGAAGTGATGCTGGTGGTAGATGCCGGTACTGGTCAGAATGCGATTAACCAGGTTGAAATGTTTGATGAAGCGGTTGGCTTGACGGGTTTAACCATCACCAAACTGGATGGTACCGCCAAAGGTGGTGTGCTGTTTAATATTGCCAGCCGTACCCATGTGCCTATCCGCTTTATTGGGGTGGGTGAAAAAATTGACGACCTACGTCCATTTTCAGCCAAGTCCTTTGTGGCAGCGCTGTTTGAAACAGACAAATAAGCAGCTCAACAACTCCGCGATTTGCGGAGTTTTTTTATATATCCTTTAAACTGTAAAAAATCAATAACTGATATAAACCTAGAGCAGGGATGATGCTCATCCGCTTTGACGTGCTTTAAAATTTAACTTGTTTTCATAAAATCTACGATAAGCGCGGTTATTGTTCCATAAATGCAACACATTGTTATAAAACTGGGGCTATTTTCCAGCCCAGGCAGCCGTTAAGATAAATTCATCTGTTATAAACACAAGACCATACCAAGGAAAAAGATATGTCATTTAAAGATCATTTACTTAAACGCCGTACCATTTACTCAATTGGTAAAAATGTGGCGCTAGACGAAGCGAAAATTGAAGAAATTATTAAAGAAGCCGTTCGTTTAAGCCCATCTTCGTTTAACTCGCAAACTTCACGTGTGGTGATTCTGTTTGGTGAGTCACATGCCAAATTCTGGGAAATTGTACGTGAAACCTTGCGTAAAATGGTGCCGGCTGAAAACTTTGGATCAACTGACAGCAAAATCAGCAGCTTTGCCGCAGGTTTTGGTACTGCGTTATTCTATGAAGACCAAGATGTCGTGAAAGCACTGCAAGAACAATTTGCACTATATGCAGATAACTTCCCGGTATGGTCAGAGCATTCAACAGGGATTGCCCAGTTTGCAACCTGGATTGCGCTGGCAGAAAACAACATTGGTGCATCGCTACAGCATTACAACCCGATTATTGATGAAGAAGTTGCGGCGACCTTTGATGTACCAGCCAACTGGAAATTAAGAGCGCAACTGGTGTTCGGTTCAATTGAAGCACCAGCGGGTGATAAAGAGTTTATGAATGATGCAGATCGTTTTAAAACTTTTCACTAAGTTGCATAGCTAAACCAAAGAAAGGGCGCATTCAGCGCTCTTTTTTATGGCAAAAAGACACTAAAAAGAGAGAAATTGGGCTTTCCCCATTTTTGTCATAAAACTGTCATTTCAGCGCTGCATAGTGCAACTAAAATTGAACAATCGACTAGAGTGAACAGCATGGCTTTACGTTTATCCTTCGCAGCACTGGCTTTAAGTTTAAGTAGTACAGCTTTTTCCGCAGTGACTATTACGGCACCGGAAGAAATTAAAGTTGAAGGTTTAAATGGTCAGGAAGTGAAAAGCCGTCTGTTTAGCAGCAATCATAACTATAGCGTGCAGCCTGGTGAGAATGTGCTGAGCGTACGTTATGTACAGTTTTTTGAAGAGCATCCGGGCATTGGTTCACACGATATTGTACGTTCGGGCATCGTGCATATTAAAACTCCGGTTTTACAAGATAAAGCCACATACCGTTTAGGGCTGGTGAATCCACCAAAAACGCATGATGATGCCAAGGAGTTTGCCAAGCAGCCGGTATTCGGTTTATTTGATGCGAAAAATCAGCTGCTGGTGCAGCAGGCTGGAGCCAAAGATTTAAACCGTGGCATTTTACAAAACTTATTTAGTACTTCTTCAACAGAATCTGCGCAGGCCGCACCTGTATCGGTGACACAACCAGCAGCGGTGTATAGTCCGCAAGCAGTCGTGACAACCAAACCCGTTGCAACTGTTAGCAATGTTGCCGGTGCAGATCAGCAACTGATTCAGCTGTGGCAACAAGCGTCTAAAACAGAACGACAAAAATTTATGTCGTGGCTGGCAGAACAGGCCAATTAAAAACCGCAATAAAATGAAAAGATTATAAAACCAGCTTCGGCTGGTTTTTTATTTATAGATTTAAAGTCTAAGTAGACTACTTTATTTTTATAATTACTTAGCTAAACTTAGTAATACAGATGAAATATGCAGCAATCTGGTTTAAAAATAACCAGACAGGTACTTTTTTCTTAAAACTTTATAAAATGTGCTTGCAAAGCTTTTAAATTTCTCTAGAATGCACCCCATACCGACGAGATACACGGTGATGAACGAAGCGGATCGCTGAGTTGTCAAGTGTTTTGAGTCCAGCTTCTGGCACTGACGAGGTGTTGGAAAGATCATTAAGAGATTATGAAGAACAACTTGTGTGGATTTTTACTGGTTGATTAATCGAAATTATTTTCATTGATTGAATGGTAGAAATTACTCGAAGTTTATTTGAGAAATATTT
>NZ_JAYJLP010000029.1:0-13337 GCF_051949055.1 Acinetobacter sp. Brlt_5 | reverse complement strand
ATAGGCGAAATATTTACGCTTGCAAGCCCTTTGATAAAAAAATTTAATCATCCGATTATTTTTTATTCATTTTACCTTTTTTAGCTATAAATTTCGGCCAAAAGTGTTTAAATACTCTCTTAAAATGTGCGCTGGGTCGAATGACCCTGCTTTCTCTTTTTTGCTTTCAGTATTCAAAGCACTAGGATCTTTTATGCGTCAACAACAATATGTATGGATTAGCCTGCTGACTTTAGGGATGGCCTCCCCTGCTTTTGCCAATGAATCTGCAGTAGACAGTTCTACCCGCACCACAGCAGAAGCAGACTCATCTGCAGCAACCAGCAAAGCCCCTTCACGCTTTGAATCCTTAAAAGAGCTGAAAAATATTAAAGCACAAGATTTGAAAGTGAATGCCAATGCCGCACAACCGGAAAGTGTTAAAGATCCACTACAACCTTTAAACCGTCAGGTCTATGCCTTAAATGATGTGTTAGACCGCAATATCGCCCGTCCGCTGGCTGTGCAATATACAGAAAAAGTTCCTGGCGATGTGCGTGGTTCTTATCGTAACTTCCGTAAAAACCTGGGTGAACCATGGAATGCAGTAAACCAGCTGATTCAGGGCCGTCCGCTCAGAGCAGCAAAAACGCTGGGCCGTTTTACTGTAAATACCATCACCACTTTAGGTCTGGCTGATCCGGCCCGTCGTTTGGGAATGGAAACCGAAGATGAAGATTTTGGCACCACTTTAGGCTATTTCGGGGTGCCGTCTGGCCCGTATCTGGTTTTGCCGATTATTGGCCCAAGTACCTTCCGTGATGGTTTTAGCCGTCTGGTTGACAGTCAGGCCCGTCCACAAAAATACATTCTAGAAGATCATGATGGACTGTACTGGACCGAGCAGGCTTTACGCGGCATTGATGTCCGTTCCCAGATTCTGGATGTAGAACAGGTGTTACAAGGGGATCGCTATGCCGCTATTCGTGATATTTACCTGCAGCGTAAAAACTTTGAAATTGCCGAGAAAAAAGGCTTAGAGGCCGAGAGCATTTCATTTATTGAAGATGTCGAAGACGACTACATCGAAGATGAAGAAAACTTTGATTCAGTTGCACCGCTCACTGAATAATTTGTAATACTTCTTTCTGGCGGGAAGTTCAACTTCCCCTAGTAATTCATTGATTGTTATAGTACATCTATCCCCTAAAGCGCATAGGATTATATTCTACATTTATGTATTTCATTCAGCCCACACGTGATATTCCCTATCTAGATCAGGTGATTGACACACTGCCCAGTGTGCAAATGATTCGCATAGATGACATCGACCTATATGATCAGACCATCATTGCCATTGCCGATGTGCAGGATTATTTAACCCATCGCTGGAATTTACCGACCATTGTTTTGGGCTTTGAAGATGAAGGGCTGGCCCTATCGCAAGCCTGGGAACAAGGTGCTTTAGCCGGCTGGATCTGGAGCAAACTGCCGACAGAACCGCAGCAGGCCCTGCTTAAAATTGATGCGCAATATAAACGCAATCAGGACAGCCGTGATTTACCCTCGGCTGCAGAGTTACAAAAACGTTTACTGCCAAACCCAATTGAACTGGTCAATTATGAAATTGAAACCCTGTTTCAGCCTTCGGCCTATTTATCTGGCGACTGGTTTGATTACTGGAAAATTAGTGACAAAGAGCTGATTTTTTATCTGGCCGATGTGTCCGGCCATGGGGTAACCAGCAGTTTATTAACCTCGTGGATGGCGGCTTTTCATGGTCGTTCCAAAACCCCGCGCGAGTTACTGAAAAAACTCAACGGGATGCTGGTACAGGAAAATATTGAAAAGCATATCACCATGATTAGCGGGATTTTAAACCTGGAAACCCATCAGCTGCGCTGGTCCAGTGCCGGACATTATCCGCCTGCGATTATCTTTGAACCCAATCAGCCACCGAAAATCTTAAACACCAGCAGCTTTCCTTTGGGCCTGACCGAAGACCTGGAAGTAGAAGAATATGAATGCGTGCTGTCACGTCAGGCGCGCTTTATTATCTGTTCAGATGGTGCGCTGGAACCTTATGTCGGCGGACTCAATGAACAGTTTGAACAACTGGTCTATCACTTGCAGAATCAGTCCTTTAAAGCGCCAGAACACGTGGCCGACGATATTGCCATCCTAAGTTTGTGCCGACTGAATTAATCACTTAATCAACCACTTAAAACCATCCTTGGACTTATGTCCATAGCAGACACTTGAGTCTGTGGTGTCCCTATGGGATAATTTTATCTATCCTTCTCTGCAAATGGCATTTATATGTCAACAGGTCATGTTGAATACGCAAGTTTGGATGGAACGCATATTTTCAAGCTGATCGGCGAAGTGCGTGCCCAATCTTGTATCAGTTTAGACAAACTACTCAGTAAAATTGAACAGCAAACCAATGTGGTCGGCGCCATTGTCGATTTAACTCAAACCACATTTATTGACAGTACTGTTTTGGGTGTTTTGGCAAAACTTGGGCTAAAACTTAAACAGGTACATCAGATTCAGGCGGTCATGCTGTCGACCAATCCAGACATCACCACACTGGCCAATAGCATGGGCTTGGGGCAGGTGTTTGTGATTCTGAATTACTGTGGCGATCCGAGTGTCTGCACCCGTGCCCTGATTGAAGAGCATGTGACGCATAGCAATATGCTCTCGACCGTACTGGATGCCCATAAAACCCTGATGAAACTCAACGACAGCAACCAGAATATGTTTGAACCACTGGTCAAACAGCTACAAAAAGAACAGGACAACTTGGAACAGGTGTCTAATCAGCAAAACGTATAATTTTCAGTTTGGGAGAATGCCCGCATGACTTTTGTTTCTGTTGCACAGATGAACTCGCAAAATGATATTGAAGCCAATTTCAACACGGTCGAGCAGCTGATTCAGCAGAGTAAAGCCGCCGGCAGTGAACTGCTGGTTCTTCCTGAAAATTTTATCTGTTTTGCTGCCGGCAAGCAGCGCGAAACTGCAGCCCAGTTTGAATCTATTCAACAACGTCTGGAACAACTGGCCCATCAGCATCAAATCTGGCTGGTGGCGGGCACCCTGCCGTGTCCATTCCGCCCGGATGGTTCGGTCATTGAAGATGGCCGGGTACGTACCGTTAGCCTGTGTATCAGTCCTGAAAAAACCGAAGCCCGTTATGACAAGATTCACCTGTTTGATGTACAGGTCGGTGATGCAGTCGGGGGGTATCAGGAATCCAAATTCTTTGAACCAGGCCAAGATGTGGTGGTGGCCAAAACCCCGTTTGGTACTATTGGCCTGATGGTCTGCTATGACCTACGTTTCCCGGAACTGGCGCTAAAACTGCGTGCACAAGGCGCCAATCTTCTGACAGCACCTTCTGCTTTTACCTACACCACTGGCCAGATGCACTGGCAGCTGCTGCTACAAGCACGTGCCATGGACAGTCAGTGTCAGGTTTTAGGTGCTGCCCAGCAAGGCTGGCACGGCGAAAAACGTCAAACCTGGGGTCATTCTGGTGCGACCAATTCCCGTGGACAATTACTGGCCATGGTGCAGGACGAAGGCGCGCAACTGATTACAGTCGAATTTGACCTGAAAGAACAGCAACAGGTACGCGAGTCAATGCCTTTAATGCAGCATCGCGTGTTAGTCAATTATTAAGTCTTTCCCTTGATCTCGCTGATATTGTTATCGACGTAAGCTTTCAACTTGCATATAATAATGATTCTTATTTTCAACAACAAATTATCCTGATGTTTAAAATCGTGATCACCAGTCTGGGGCTGCTGTGCTCGACACTGGCCTTGGCCGAGCTAAGTATTTCTGAAAAAATGCGTCCTGTGGTTTATTCTCAGGTCAATCCGGAGATGGCACGTCTGCCGGTTCCAGCCACACCGAATCAGATGAATCTTCCGGCCTTTGGACAGGGACTGATTGGCTGGGGCAGCGGCCCGGAAGGTGCGCAAGCGCGTTTAGATTCCATCACAGCTGCCGATGTGCATCAGATGCAAATTCAAGGTTTAACCCTGGAGATGGTACAGGCCTGGCAGGCATTTTATACTCATGAAAGCCAGCGCAATCCCGGCAATCCGACGGCACCCTTACGCGCCCTCTTAATGCAAAAAATCGTCAGCCTGTGGTAGGGACTGACGATTTTTTTAAACAGGCTCTACAGCTCTGCTAGTCTGCCGCTTCATTGGTGACACGTAACACTTCTTCGACTGTGGTTTTACCGGCCAGTACTTTACGCAAACCATCTTCACGAATCGAACCAGATTGCTGGCGCGCATAGTTTTCCAGTTCATACTCTGCAGCATTGCCATGAATCAGGCGGCGCATGTGATCATCTACCGGTACAATTTCATAAATGGCGGTCCTGCCAGTAAATCCGGTATGCGCACACTGCTCACAGCCTTTCGGTTTCGGCAGGCGCAATACCTCTGCACTGCTGACAGGTTTAAACAGTTCTTTTTCAAAGTCATCAGCATCATGCCAGGTGGCGCAGTGCGAGCACAAGGTTCGGACCAGACGCTGCGCAATCACACCAATCAGGGAACTGGACAGCAGGAAAGGTTCAATGCCCATATCTTTTAAACGGGTTACGGCGCCAATCGCAGTATTGGTGTGCAAGGTCGATAATACCAGGTGACCAGTCAGCGAAGCCTGTACCGCAATTTCTGCGGTTTCCAGATCACGGATTTCCCCGACCATTACCACATCCGGGTCCTGACGCAGCATGGCTTTTAAGGCACGCGCGAAAGTCATATCGACCTTGGTGTTGACCTGGGTTTGCCCAATCCCTTCCAGCTGATATTCAATCGGATCTTCAGCGGTCAGAATATTTTTCGAGCCATCATTCAGGTCCGACAGTGCTGCATACAAGGTAGTGGTTTTCCCCGAGCCGGTTGGACCGGTGACCAGAATAATGCCATGTGGACGATGTACCAGCTGTTTTAGCCGGTCATAATCATTTTGCATTAGGCCCAAATGGGTCATGTTCAGCCGTCCGGCCTGTTTATCCAGCAGACGCATCACCACCCGTTCACCATGCGAAGATGGCAAGGTCGATACCCGCACATCGACTTCACGGCCCGCCAGTCGCAGCGAAATACGGCCATCTTGCGGAATGCGTTTTTCAGCAATATCCAGTTTGGCCATGACTTTAATCCGCGATACCAGTAACGGCGCCAGCTCACGACGCGGCTGTACAATTTCACGTAATTGTCCATCTACCCGCAAACGCACCGATAAGCGTTTTTCAAACGATTCAATATGAATATCCGACGCACCGACCCGAATCGCTTCGGACAGCAGTGCATTAATCAGCCGGACAATGGGCGCATCATCTTCCTGATCCATTAAATCTTCGGCTTCAGGTACCGAGTCGGCCAGACTGAGTAAATCTGGATGATCTTCCAGACCTGCCGCAACCTGTTGTGATTCCCCGGTATCGCCGGCAAAACTGCTGCTTAACAGCTGATGAAATTCCTGATCGGTACATAACTGGAACTGGGCCGGATGCCCGAGAAAACGGCGTGCTTCCTGAATAGCCAGCAGCGGCGTATTTTCACGGCGCACGATAAAAGCATGATCCCCCTCATAGCGAATCAGCACGCCATGGCGTTTTGCAAAACTATAGGGGATTTGTAATTGTTTAAGTACTTGCATCAGCGATTATAATAATGATGAAAAAATCTCATTTGAGTGTACTCTAAGCTTATGACAGCGTGAAGTCTGTTTTTAGGGTTTTAAATTGAAAGGAAGACGCCCTTGCCGCATCCGAATGAATTACTGAATCATGATGAATTGCCCGATTTAAAATGGTGGGGCGAACACGAGTTTGAACTGCATCAGCCCAAAGCCTGGCAATTTGGCTCCCTGCTGTTTCGTTTAACACGCGGCATGCAGGAGTGGCGTCTGGAATATCATCGTCCGCAGGTGCAGTATGACTATGAACAACAATGGCATCGCATCAATGACCCGAATTTTTCCTTTCCGCAGCCGGTGAAAATTGAACGCTACATGTTCAAATCGACCACCAACAAACTCCAGCTGATGCCACGTCTGGCAGACCGTTCAGTGGTGATTAAACCGGTCGATCCGATTTATATTCCGGCTGGCCAGCGTGGCACGCTGTACATTAGTACCCCGTTATGGATTGCCGGTTTTGTCGATGGTCAGCGCGAGCCGATTTTTGATTTGCCGGTGATTTTGCCCAAAGATACCTGGTTTGGACCGAATCACCGTTATGGCGAAATCTGTTATGCCACCGCGGTGGATGGCCGGACCGAGCTGCACCAGCTACGCCCGCGCGCTTTTCGTGCCATTACGCCTATCGAGTTTCATAATATCAGCAACCAGCAATTGCGCTTTGACCGGATGAATGTACCGGTGCCGGCACTGCCGCTATTTTTTAGTGAAAGTACCGGACGTTTATGGACCTCCCAAATTAAAGTCTTGCACGAAGGTTCTGACCGGCCACCACGGGTACGAATTGAAAACCGTACCCCACCGCATGCCGGTGAAGTGATTTATGTGCATCCGCCACGTGAAACCGCGGGGGCGTTATTTAATATGTTTGATTCATTCTTCTAGGGAGTAGACATGGCCGATTCCAATATCCCTAAAGAAATTACCAATAGCCTGAAAGGGATTTTCACCAATATCAACACCGAGCGCCTGACTGAAATTCTGGTGGCGCTGGTGCTGTGCTTCTTAGGCTTTCTGGTGGCGCGTTTTGTCTCTAATGCCTTTATCCGCACCATTGGTAAACGCTTTAATGCGCATCAGAGTCTGGTCTGGCGTCGCGGGATTTTCTATTTTATTTTCCTGATTTTTGTGATGGCCAGCCTGAAAGAAGCCGGCTTTAAACTTAGTGTCTTCCTGGGTGCAGCCGGTATCTTAACCGTGGCGTTGGGTTTCGCGTCACAAACTTCGGCTTCCAACCTAATCAGCGGTCTGTTCCTGATTGGTGAAGGTTCCTTTGAAGTGGGTGACACCATCCAGATTACCCTCATTCGTGGTCATACCGTAGAAGGTGAAGTGATTTCGATTGACCTGCTCTCGGTGAAACTGCTCACCCAGGACAACGTGTATGTGCGTTTACCGAACGAACAGCTGATTCGGGCGCCGGTACACAACCTGTCCAAATTCCCGATCCGGCGGATTCCAATTACTCTGGCCATTAATTTCCATGAAGATATTATCAAGGTGCGTGAAGTGCTGCTGGATGTGGCCAATAAATATCCATTGGTGCTGGCCGATCCGAAACCTGCGGTGACAGTAACTGCCTTCCGAGAATCCTCAATTGAACTGTTATTTGCGATCTGGTGCCAGCAGGAAAACTTCCTGCGAGTGCGTGATGAAATGCAGGAACGGATTCGTAATGGCTTTGTCGATAACCAGATTGAAATTCCGGTACCGAAAATGGGCTTTGTCGATCATCCGCTGTCCCGACCGCTGGAAAATGCAGAGATTGATCAATATGCCAATGAAAAAGCCCTGAAACGTGAACCGGATGTAAAATAAACTTTGTAATATTAGCCTTCTCCACCAAGAGAAGGCTTTTTCTATTCAGAGGGTGAGCGTTCAACCGGTTGTTCTGGATCGGGCATTGGCGCAATATAGGCAATAATCAGCATCACCGCACCGGCAGCTAAAAATGAAATGACCCGGGTTAAAGTGCCAATATGCGACAGATCAAACAGCACCAGCTTTAAGCTGACAATCACCAGAATACTGCCGCCCAGGACCCAGACCGAGCGTAACTGTTTGCGGCTGGCCCAGCTCATGGTGACAAATGCCAGGCTGACCCAAAGTAAAGTCAAACTCAGTTGCACCGTGCCATTACGCCACAGCGCCAGTTCATTCAGCGGCGTTCCCACATAGACATGCAAGCCACGCAGCATAATATAGCTACTCAGCCACAATAAACTCAGCACCATCAACACTGCGGCCATACTCCGGTCCAGCCCGGCCTTAACCTGTAACGACAGCATCCATAAAAAGCCGACCAGCATGGCGATGCTGACCAGATCAAAAGGATTTAAGATGGGCAGCAGATAGCCATGAAACGCCTGCTGGCTTAACAGCTGCGAACAGATCATCCAGGCCAGCATCAACAGCAAACTGCTTCGGGCCTGCCAGAACATCTGCCAGTCGGGCTGTGCCTGCCAGTAACACCAGCCGCAAAACAGCAGCGGTAAAATCACCATACTGATATACGGTTGCTGCGGTAATAAAGTCAGACTGGTCAGTAGCAGACTGAGTAAAGTACCGGCACTGACCCATTCTTTTTCGGTTCGTACACCTAAAAGCGGCCTTAACCAGAGCAGACTGAGGATGATGCCAGCTCCGGCAAACAACAGCCGCTCATTGAAAGATGCCCAGACAATACTACCCTGCTGCATCCGCAGCATGACAATTCCTGCCGCAAACAGCAGCAAGGGAACCAGGCCCGACCATTTGCTGAATAACCAGGCCACCCCGGCCTGTCGGCGTAACAGGATTTCATTCACAACCCAATAGGCCAGACTCAGGCTGAACAGGCTCAGCACCGCACTGAGCTCGCCGGACCATTCATCCTGGAGCAGCACCAGCAACATGGTGGTCGCCAGCAACATCAGCAGACATTGAAAGCCAATCATACTGCTACTAAGTTGTTGCTGAAATTGCAGCCGGCTATTGGACAGCAATACCACGCCCACATAGCTCAGGCACAATACCCAGAACATGGCGCGTGGAAATACAATCAGCTCCACCAGATAATACAGGCTCGACAGCCCCGCCACGACCAGCAGGCCCATGGCTAGATACAGACTGATTTTGGACTGCCGCACCAGCCCCAACAGGAAAATCAGCAGGCCTTCAATGGCCCAGCCCATGACACTTTTTTCAGCCGGCAATAAAATCGGCGGAATTAGGGCCAGAAAAATTAAGGTCAGGCTTAAATAGCTGTGCGCAATTAGCTGTACCGTTTGATGGTTTCTGGATAATCGGTACAACACGGCGAACAGCAGTGCAAACAGCAGACTGAGGCCCGCCTGCCAGGCTGTGTCCTGGAAATGCAGCACATATAAACTGCTATAGGCCAGCAACGGTGCAGCAAAAATCAGCCCAATATCCAGCGCCGGTTTAAGCTTAAACTTGTCTAAATCCTGCTGTGCCAATAACTGGCTAAAACGGAAACCCAGCCAGATAAAGATAGCGGCATGTGCCAGAATCAGCACGGTCATCAGGTCGCGGTCAGCATCGCTGCCATGCACAAAGGCATAGCTGCCACCGACCAGCACGGTCATTAAAAAAGCAATCTGATTCAGAAACTTCCACGGTCGCAGGCTGCTGAGCACGGCCACCGCAATATTAATCACCAGATAATAGCCAATAAATTCCGGTGCAGTTGCATCACGCACCGGTAAGGTAAATGGTGCAAGATAGGCCATCACCATGGCCATTAACGCCAGTTCAACCGACTGCTGTCTTAAACTCAGCCATAACGTCAGGGCCATTAGTAGCAGAAAATAGCCACTGGCAATCAGCAAGTTTGGAATTATTGCATTGTAATAGGCAAAGAATAAGGTCAGACACAAGGCTGCCAGCCCGAGCCCTTCCAGCCCCAGGGCAAAACTGCGATTGCGCTGCTGCAAGCGATAACCCAGTCCGGTCACGGCAGCACTACTCAGCGCGACCATGGCCAGTTTGGTGGCCAGGCTCAGCTGCCAATGTTCCGTGGCAAAACGCAGCAGCAGAATAATGCCGATCACCAGAATAGAAATCGCGGTTTTCAGCACCGGATTACCCTCAAAAATCCAGTGTTTGATTTGCTGGACTAAATTGGGAGCGGGCGCTGGTGCAGCTTCAGCTGTTGCACTAAACGGTAAAGGCGGTATGTCCGACTGTACCGAAGAAGCCGGCTGCGGCAAAAAATGCTGGGCCTGTTGAATCTGACCCAAATACTGTTCCAGACGCCGAAGCCAGCGCAGAAAAAAGAAAATCCAGGCCGCAGCGCCAGCGGCAATCATCCAGCCCCAATCCAGCAGCCCACCGACCACGGCAATAATCGAGGAGAGATACAGCGGCACTTTGGAGGTGGCACGAAATGCAATTAATCTTTGTTCGCCTAGCGCCTGGGCCGGTTGCTGAATAGCATCGACATAGTGCATGACACTCATCAGCAGTGCAAAACCACAGACATAGGTCAGCAGTGGAAATGATAAAAACCACGCGCTGATGGCGACAATCATCAGGCTCATCAACCAGATCATGCGGATTTCGCTCTGCCCTCTCAGCATCTTGTTTTATTCCTTTATTAATTGTGCTGATCATACAACAACTTGCACAGTGCTTATTTTATATTCATCAGATATTCGGTAACCTGCATATACAATCATCACTCAGCGTGCGTGTGTAAAATCACGTACAATAAACAGGTTTTTTGGATTAGGAAACTTTCAATGCCACCATTTGTCTTGGTCGATGGGTCTTATTTTTTATTTCGTGCGTTTCACGCCTTACCCCCTTTAACCACGTCAACCGGTATACATACCAACGCCATCCGTGGGGCAATTTCCGCAATCCAGAAACTGATGCGCCGTACCCAGCCTACTCATATGGCGGTGATTTTTGATACCCCGGAACCAACGTTCCGTCACGAACTGTCACCCATTTATAAAGGTGACCGTCCAAGTATGCCAGATGAACTGTCACAGCAGATTCCTTATTTACACGCCTTAATTCGCGCACTGGGGATTCCTCTTTATATGCTGCCGGGTGCCGAAGCCGACGATATTATTGGCACGCTGGCCAAACGCGCCGAAGCCGAAGGTCATCAGGTGTTAATTTCCACCGGCGACAAAGACATGGCTCAGCTGGTGACCGACAAAGTTACGCTGGAAGACAGCTTCAAAGAGAAACCAATGGATGTGCAGGGTGTCTTTGAGAAATTTGGCGTCTGGCCGAATCAGATTGTTGATTATCTGACCCTGATGGGCGATGCCTCGGACGGGATTATGGGTGTTCCGGGCGTGGGTGCTAAAACTGCCGCCAAACTGCTGACTGAATACGGCTCTTTAGGCGGAATTCTAGAAAATGTCGACAAAATTAAAGGTCGCGTTGGCCAGAATATTAAAGACAATGTCGATGGTATTGCCATTGATCATCAACTGGCCAGTATTGTCTGCGATCTGGACATGGGCCTGACCTTTGCAGATCTGAAACTATGCGATCCGAATACCGAAGAATTGCGCCGTCTGTATACCGAACTGGAGTTCCGGAACCAGCTACAGTCGCTCGATCATCCGAACAACCCGAACAGCAACAGCTATAAACAGGTCAGCCAGGCCATTAGCCAAACCCCAGCGGCCGCAGAAGTCGCTACTGAAGATCAGGCCCAGCTCAGCAGCAGTGAAGACCAGCTAGGTGAAGCCACCTATCATACGGTGTTAAGCCCGGCAGACTGGGATGCGCTATTCCAGCGTTTAAGCACCGCCACACGTTTTGCCTTTGATACCGAAACCACCAGCCTAGATTATCGGATTGCCCAGATTGTCGGCTTCTCGGTGGCTTTTGATGCTACGGAAGCCTTCTATGTGCCTTTGGCGCATGACTATGCCGGCGCACCGGAACAGTTAAACCGTGAAGCGGTGCTGGCGCAGATCAAACCGATTCTGGAAAATCCAGCGGTTGAAAAAATTGGCCATCATTTAAAATATGATGCACATGTGCTGGAAAACCACGGTATTCACTTACAGGGCTGGTACTTTGACACCATGCTGGCCTCGTATGTCTTAAATTCTGTCGCCACCCGTCATGGGATGGATGATGTGGCGCGTCTGTATTTAAGTCACCTGACCACCACCTATGAACAGATTGCCGGTAAAGGCGCCAAACAGAAAACCTTTAACCAGATCGAGATTGAAACAGCCGCGCATTATGCCGCCGAAGATGCACATGTGACGTATCGCCTGTATGAAGTGCTGAATGAAAAGCTGCAGCGTCATCCGGAACTAAGCAATCTGCTGCATCATATTGAAATGCCGGTAGCACGCGTGCTAACCCAGATGGAAGAAAACGGCATCAAGCTGGATCTGAATTTCCTGGATCAGCTGGGCGTAGAATTCTCCAATACCATGCTGCAACTGGAACAGCAGATTATTGAACTGGCCGGCCAGCCGTTTAATGTCAGCTCGCCCAAACAGGTTGGCGAAATCCTGTTTGAAAAGCTGGGCATCAAAGGCGGCAAGAAAACTGCCACCGGCCAATACAGCACCAGTGAAAGTATTTTAGAAAAGATTGAGCACCCGATTGCCAGCCTGATTGTGGAATATCGCGGTCTGTCTAAACTGAAAAGTACCTATACCGATGGCTTACAAAAGCAGGCTAATAGCAGCAGCCATCGCGTGCATACCAGTTATCATCAGGCACTGACCGCAACAGGCCGTCTGTCTTCGACCGATCCGAACCTGCAAAATATTCCAGTGCGTATGGATATTGGCCGTCAAATTCGTAAAGCCTTTATTGCACCAGAAGGCCGCGTGTTACTGGCTGCCGACTATTCGCAAATTGAACTGCGTTTAATGGCGCATTTCTCGCAAGATGACGCGCTGGTTGATGCCTTCAATCATGGTCAGGATGTACACCGCCGTACCGCTGCAGAAGTGTTGAATATTGCCCTGGAAGATGTCACGCCGGATCAGCGTCGCCAGGCCAAAGCGGTTAACTTCGGCCTGTTATATGGTATGTCCGAATTTGGTCTGATCCGTCAATTGGGCTTTACCCGGGAAGAATCGCAGAACTATATCAAGCAATACTTCCAGCGTTATCCGGGCATTTATGAATATATGCAGCGCACCCGTCAGGTGGCTCTGGAACAAGGCTTTGTTGAAACCCTGACCGGCCGCCGTTTATATACCCCGGATATTGATGCCCGTAACATGATGGTGCGTAAAGCAGCAGAACGTGCAGCAATTAATGCGCCCTTACAAGGCTCTGCGGCAGATATTATTAAAATGGCCATGGTGGAGGTAGATAAAATGCTGCCACGCCATCAGGCCAAAATGCTGCTACAGGTGCACGATGAACTGGTGTTTGAAGTCGATGCCAATGTCGCCGATGAACTGGCACCCAAACTGGCCGAAGTAATGCAGTCGGTGATTGAACTGTCTGTTCCGCTGGTGGTCGAAGTAGGTAAAGGCCAGAACTGGGATGAAGCACACTAAAGTCTTTCCACCTTCCTCCTCGGAGGAAGGCTGGGCTGAAGGTCATTTGCCTCTTGGGCGAAATATCAAGGTCTTCACCTCAAAACTTGAGCCATAAAAAAGGACTCAATTGAG
>NZ_JAYJLP010000028.1:0-26750 GCF_051949055.1 Acinetobacter sp. Brlt_5 | reverse complement strand
CCGTAAAATTAGTTTAATTTTGCCGTATTTGATCGCGGTGGTTTTCATTACGGCCTGTCAAAGCACACCGCCGTCTTCTACAGCCTCCAAAGTCCAGTCACAGCCACGTGCGGTAAAAGCACCGGCAGCGGTTAAACGCAGTAGCGATGGTCTGCAGGATATTCGCTGGGAAATTCAAACCATTCAGGGGAAAAAGGCACGTTATTTTCATGCCAGCCCGTATTTAATGCTCAATTCCCGTTTTCAGAATCTGCAGGGCAATACCGGCTGTAATTCTCTTTTCGGCCGCTATCAGCTGCAGTTCAGTCAGGGCCGTTTAAGCCTGAACAGCCGTGCCACGCATAATAGTTGTGATCATGCGCTGGCGCAGGAAGCCGACTTGATGGATGCCTTGCAACGGGTCAAACGCTTCCAGTTACAGGATAAAACCTTATATTTGCTGGATGAGCGCGGGCTAATGCTGATTCAGGCCAATCAACGCTAAATAGAAGCTCAATCAATATAAAATCAGCCTGTAACATGCAGGCTGATTGAGCATCTATTGTTTTAAATATGTTGCATCATCAGTTTTGGGAAATCGGTAATTAAACCGTTAATGCCTAAATCTTTCAGCTGTTTGGCACGTTCTACTTCATTCACCGTCCAGACACTGACCCCCAGTTGTGCTTGCTGGGTGGCCTGAATCATGCGTGGGGTCGCCAGTTCGTTCATCCAGCCAATCTGGCAGCAGCCAAAGTGCAATGCCTGTTCAATGGCCTGTTCCTGGATATCTTCTTCAATTAGTAAACCGCGCTTAAAGGTCGATTGCTGCGCCTGTAATGCCTGATGAATTTTCGGGTCAAAACTGGTAATCACAGCGGAATGTTCAAAGCCTTTGAGCTGCTGATGTAAGGCCAGGGTCAGCTGTTCAGCCTGTGCCTGGGTTTCCACCGCTTTAATTTCAACTTCAATATGTTCAAAGTTCTGGATTAGGGCCAGGGTCTGGTTTAAATACGGGGTGATTTCAAAATTCGACCAGTTTTTCCAGCCATAGGCCTGATTATAATGATGTAAATCTTGCGTGCTGCATTCATACAGCGGACGGTCCTGACCGGTGGTTCGGATCAAATGATCATCATGCATAATGACCAGTTGCTGGTCTTTGAGCTGCCGTACGTCAAACTCGACAGCGCGTACGCCTAAATCCTGAATATACTGAAAACCGCCCAGGGTATTTTCCGGGGCTTCGCCGCGGGCACCACGATGTCCAATTATACGCATAACAGGCTCAGCGTTTGGAGAGGAAGTTTCATTGTGAGCCTTTAAGATGACCAGGATGTGACAGCGCTATTGTGCGCTGATCTTATATTTATACAAGTCAGATCAGCGCATATTTTCATCAATTTTTTCTATGAAAATGACGGCTTTATTCAATCGTTTCGTTAATGTTTTTTTGCCACAGAACTTCAGCGCCGCCTTCACTGCGTTGCAGGGTGCGTGAAGCCACAAATAACCAGTCAGATAAACGGTTTAGGAGCTGCAAAGACGTAGCCTGAATATTCTGGTCACGGCTATGCACCGACATCACGCTACGTTCGGCACGGCGGCAGACAGCACGGGCCTGATGGGCATAGCTACACGCCAAAGTGCCGGCAGGCAGAATAAAGTCCTTGAGCATTGGCAGGGTTTCATTCATCCGGTCAATATCGTTTTCCAGAAACTCGATTGATACCGGTTGTACCAGGGTAAAGCCCGGAATACAGACTTCACCGCCTAAATCAAACAGCCAGTGCTGAATCAGGCTTAAAGATTTATCCCAGCTGGCTTTGTCCTGAATGGTGCTGGCGGTAATCTGTGCGCGCAGTACGCCAATGGTGGCATTCAGTTCATCAACATCGCCGAGTGCGGTAATGCGTAAATCATCTTTGGCAACACGTGAACCATCACCCAGACCGGTGGTGCCTGAGTCGCCAGTACGGGTATAGATTTTACTTAAACGGTGGCCCATAGCTGTTCCTTGAATTTTTAATCATGTGAATATAAAAAGGATCATGCCACAGTCACGACATGATCCTCAAAATTTATATGTCCTTTGGGGCGTTTAGTATTTAACCGTTACGCCGACAGAGGCGAGGCGGCCCTCGTTGATATACCAGCCATCACCAAAGTTATCTGCAATTTTGTAATTAACGTCTCCGATATTCTGGATATTACTAAATAGCTTCATATTGGGGTTCAGATTCCAATACATATTGAGATCAACTGTCGCATAGCCAGGAGCCTTAACCTTGTTTGCTGTGTCAGTATAAATATCTGATCGAGCAATTAAAGAGGCACTAATGCCATAAGCGGCATTCTCTAAACCGGTTGATAAGGTAAAGGTTTGCTTTGGTCGGTATGCGAGGTTGTTATTGGTTTTTTTATTTTTTGAATCCGCATACGCATATTCTGTGCTCAAGAATAAATCCTGATTCCTCCACTTCAAGCCAATTTCACCGCCATTAACCTCAGATTTTTCTACATTCGCAAAACTTGATTTATTTTGACCAAGATAGTCACTCACAATGAGATTTTTTATATGGGTCTGGTAGGCAGATAAATAAGCAGTTAGTTGATCAGTGATGATTTGGTCGACACCAATTTCATAAGATATGCTCTTTTCCGGTTTTAAGTCAGGATTGCCATACGTTGGATAGAAGCCTTCAGAAAAATAGTAGAGTTCTGTCAAAGATGGAGCTTTAAAGGCCGAGCCAACATTCGCATAGATACTTGTCGCTGGTAGAATCTGATAGCGAATCGCACCTTGACCTACTGTATGAGTGCCGAAAAGTTCATTGTCTTCTGCACGGATCCCGACTTGGGTATTTAGCTTTTCAGATGAATACTGGTGTTGTAAATAATAACCAAGAGAGTCAATGTCCTGTTTCTTATCTTTTATAGAATTACTTTGAAAATCAGACTTCAGATAAGTACTACCTAACAAAATACTCTGCTGTGGTGTAAATGCCCAGCGAAGATTGACATCTCCCTCTTTATTTTCTGTATCAAATGGACCTGGTTCACTATCCTGAACATATTGATGATCAATAAAGTTTGAGAAACGTGCGGCAAGCGTCAAATTGTCAGCAATATCGTAGGCAATATTTGAGTTAATTAAACGGTTTTCGAAGAAACGTAACGCATCATTTTGGCCTGTCATCCAGTTATAGAACTGGTTAACACCTTCATTTTGGCTAATAGAGATACTTGCTTTTAAACCATCATTCTCATAGCCAACTTTTGCACCATATCCTTTTTGATCAAAACTGGCTTTTTGATTTTTATTCTGGTTGTCGAGGATTCTTGTGCCATCCGTTTCTAATCGTTGTCCACTAACCTGAGCATAAAATCCGTTATCAGTAACTAAATTGGCCTTGGTAATTGCCTTATATGTTTGATTCTCGCCATAGATCCCCGTAATTTCGGCGCCGGATTTTTCAGGTTTCTTGGAAAGCAGCTGGACGACGCCACCAATTGCATCGGTGCCATATTGTACAGAGGCAGGACCTTTTAAAATTTCAACTTGCTGAACATCTGTGGTATCTAAAAAAGTCGGGTATAACGGGCCATAATGATTTTGGCTATTTAAGCGAGCACCATCTTTAAGCACTAAAGTATGGGCTGCATTGGTACCGCGGAGTCTAATTTCTGAAATTTGTCCAAAGCCACCACTTTGCTTGATGTAAACAGAAGGATCGCGTTGAATGAGTTCAGAGACATTAAGAATAGGGTTTGATTCAATCGTCTTCTGATCAATGACCGAAATCCGCGCAGGCACATTGCCAATCTTCTCTTCAGAACGAGTAGCTGTAACCACCAAGGTATCCAGGGCCGCATTGACGGCAGGTTGCTCTTGAGACTCCGTAGCAAAGACAGAAGTTGAAAACCCCATCGCAAGAGCGATTGCACCTACCAAGGCAGTAGGTTGAAATTGAATAGACATGATAGTGCTCCATACATTCACCCCACGTGAATGATTGAGTTAAAGGGCACAACAAGCAGGTATCCGGACTTCAATGTGGTGCCAAGCATCTTGATGATGACCTGGACCTATATATCCACCTTCCCATATCTGAATACAGTGGTGTAAATCGCATGATTTAAACTGATATATGTTTCATTGTTACCGTTGCGGGGGCAGTGTTGGATTTTCACCAATTTCCCTAAAGCCAAGGCTTAAACTTGCTGTGAAACGGGCGCAGTATAAGTGCCGTATGCATTTTAAACAACTTGTGCAAGAATTATCAGGCTGAACTTTACTCAAGTGAAAAAATTTGCATTACAATGAGCCGGCCCCATATTTATAGATAGGCTATAAAGCGGGCATTACGAGAGCCAAACAAGTTATGCGAACCCGTGCCAAAATTTGCGGCATCACCCGGGTTGAAGATGTACATGCCGTCGTCAACAGTGGTGCAGATGCAATTGGTTTTGTATTTTATCCTCTAAGTCCGCGCAGTGTGAGCGCAGAACAGGCCAGCGTTCTGGTACAGGCCATTGCGCCTTATGTGCAGGTGGTGGGTTTATTTGTAAATAGCTCAGCCCGTGAGATTCAGGCCATTCTTAATACAGTCGCGCTGGACATCCTGCAATTTCATGGCGATGAAAGCCCGGAACAGTGCCAGTCGATTGCGCAGCAGGTTGGACGTCGCTGGTACAAGGCGATTCAGGTTAAACCGGGCCTAGATGTGGTGGCTGAAATTCAAAAATATCAGCAGGCCGGTGCCAGCGCTGTACTTTTAGATGCCTGGCATCCTGAATTAAAGGGCGGAACCGGGCACAGCTTTGACTGGAGCAGCTTTCCCCAACTGGATATTCCACTGATTTTGGCCGGTGGATTAAACCCTGACAATATTGAAGACGCCATTCACACCACAGCCGCGTTTGCTGTAGATGTGAGCGGAGGCGTAGAATCCGCAAAAGGTATTAAAGACCAACAACTCATAGAACGCTTTATGCAAGGAGTCCATCGTGGATCAGCAAACTGTTAATACAGAAAAACAGGCAATTGACTATACCCAGTTCCCTGATGCAAAAGGGCACTTCGGTATCCATGGCGGACGTTTTGTGTCAGAAACCCTGATGGCGGCTTTAGAAGACTTGGAAAAGCTCTATTTCCGCATGAAGAATGATGAACAGTTTCTGGCAGAATTCGACCGTGATCTCGCTTATTACGTCGGTCGTCCAAGTCCACTGTATTATGCTGAGCGATGGTCGAAAGAGTTGGGTGGTGCACAGATTTACTTAAAACGCGAAGACCTGAACCATACCGGCTCGCATAAAGTGAACAACACCATTGGTCAGGCGTTATTGGCCAAACTTTCAGGTAAAAAACGTATTATTGCCGAAACTGGTGCCGGTCAGCATGGTGTGGCGACAGCAACCATCGCGGCGCGTTTAGGTCTTGAATGTGTAGTGTTCATGGGTGCGGAAGATGTGAAGCGCCAGGCCATGAACGTGTATCGTATGCGTTTGCTGGGTGCCAAAGTCGTCGCGGTAGAAAGTGGCTCTAAAACTTTAAAAGATGCCATGAATGAAGCGATGCGTGACTGGGTCACCAATGTCGATTCAACCTATTATGTGATCGGAACTGTGGCGGGTCCACATCCCTATCCGCAACTGGTGCGTGATTTCCAGTCCATTATTGGCCGTGAAGCACGCCGTCAGATTCAGGAACAAGCCGGCCGTCTGCCGGATGCACTTGTGGCCTGTGTGGGAGGTGGTTCTAATGCTATGGGCCTGTTCTATCCATTCCTGAATGATCAGGAGGTGAAAATGTACGGGGTTGAAGCGGCGGGCTTAGGTATTGAAACGGGTAAACACTCTGCGCCATTGAATGCCGGTCATGTCGGTGTCCTTCACGGCAACCGTACTTACCTGATGTCAGATGAACAAGGCCAGATTATTGAAACCCATTCGATTTCTGCTGGTCTGGATTATCCGGGTGTGGGTCCTGAGCACAGCTTCCTGAAAGATATGCATCGTGTGGATTATGTGCCAATTAATGACCAGGAAGCTTTGCAAGGTTTCCGTGACCTGACCAAGATTGAAGGCATCATTCCGGCATTAGAAAGTTCACATGCGATGGCGTATGTAACCAAGCTGGCGCCAACCATGTCGAAAGATCAAATTATTATTGCAACGGTTTCAGGCCGTGGTGATAAAGACTTGATGACGGTAGCGCGTATTGATGGCGTGGAAATGGTAGATATGTAAAAAATCTCCCTAACCCTCTTTAAGAAAGAGGGAATAGCCCTCCTTAGTAAAAGAGGGTTGGGAGGATTTAAATCGCATTCAAGCAATTGGGTGCGATTTTTTTATTGTTGTAATGAAAGTTCCCCACTTTTTTAAAGGAGGGACGAGGGGAGGATGATTATTCAGATCCGATTTTTGACACAAATTCAGGCAATTATAATTCATCCAGATTTTCCCTTACTTTGGAAAAGCCCAAAGTAAGCAAAGACTTTTGTTGAGCAGATCTGACGTCCCTGTCATGCTGCTCAACAGGCGACATCCCGATCGCCAACGCGTATCATATTGCTAATTTATCTTCTACCTGGTTAAAACCATCTTCTGGAGTTTCCCATGCCAAGTCTGTTTATCGTCATGTTAGGCGGTCGTCATGCCCGTGCCAATACCGAAGTGCATGATGTGGTCCTTGCTGTGGCTGATACGCTGGAAGAGACTTTCCCTCAGCTAAGACAGGCCTGGTTTGGTGAGCAGCAAGGCTTACATATTGATGCCTGGGCGCAAATCAATGGGGTGGAATTTGAAGGCCAACAATATCAGCTGCAATTTAGTAATGCGGCCCCGAATCAGGCGCATGAAAGACTCTGGCTGATTAATTTGGGCGGCTACGATGCGCGTGAATTTGGCGAATTGCATCGCTATGTTCTGGTGGTTGCACAAAATGCCATGGTGGCCAAACAGCGTGGCAAGGCATATTTTGCTGCACACTGGCAAAAGCAGCATACTGACCGGGTGCTGGATGTCGATGACTGCATCGCCATTGATCAGGTGCATGGCCGTTATGTACAACTGGTGGCCGGGGAGTTTGCTGGAAACCGCTGGGAAAATACCTATTTGCCTATTTCAGAATCCTGACTGTAGCAGACTTAAGCAATTGGTTTGGCTTGGATATTGTGAAAGAAAGCAATCTATGTTTTTGTTATTGTTTAGATAAAATAATCTTATTTTTATTTTTCTGGCCAGATTTTATAGGCATAATAAGGCGGTAGCTACAGTGTCTCAAACCACATGGAATGTCGTACATGGATTTAATACAACAGAATGGACAGCCACGTTACGGACGTTTTAAGCAATTACCGACCAGTATCCAATACCATCATTATCAATATAAAAGCCCCTATGGTGATGTGCTGTCTGGTTGGCGTAAACGATTAAAATATAAGAAATTTAAATTTTGTTGTATTCAGCATGAGCACTATACCATTGGCCTGGCCATTGTTGATATTGCTTGGGCCGGGCATGGTTTTGTTTATATCTACAATCATTTGACCGGTGAAGTGCTGGAATGGGATGCGATCAGTTTTCTGGCCCGGCATACGGTGCTGGACGAGCAGCCGCTGTTTAACCATAGTCATTTTCATAAAGCCGGTTATCAGCTGGATATTCAGCATGCCAATGGGGTGCGTTATATCCGGGTGACTAAATACGGCGAACTGCGTCTGAGTGCGCGAATTTTCTGTGCCGGCACTGATCCATTAAGCATGTGCAGTCCGAATGGGATTAATGGCTGGACCTATACCCAAAAGCTGACCACGCTCGGCTGTGAAGGTTTTTTTATCAACAAGCAGGGACAAACCATCCAGTTTCATGACAAAACTTTTGTTTCTCTGGATGATACTTGTGGTTTTTTACGACCGGAAACGGCCTGGTTCTGGCTGTCTTGTAATTTCTGGGATGCCCAGAACAAGCGGGTCGGCATTAATCTGGCTTCTGGCGTGAATGAAAGCTTTGGCAATGAAAACTGCCTGTGGGTCAATGGCCGCCTGTATCCGCTGGCAGATGTGTTATTTGAGCAGCAGTCAGATAACCAGTGGAATATTGTCTCGCTGGACCAAAGCCTGAATTTAACCGTGACCACCGGCTGGCGCCGTTATGAAAATCTGAATCTGCGCCTGGTGGGCAGCCAGTTTAGCCAGTGGCAGGCCAAAGTCAGCGGTACCATTGTGCAGGATGATCAGGAAATTGTGTTCCTGAATGAATATGCCTTGCTGGAACAGCATTATGCCAAATGGTAATTGTTAGTCGCTGATCCTGATCATCAAAAAGCTACGGCTCATCCATCGAATAAAAAAGCTGAACCTGACATTCAGCTTTTTTAATCCACCATAACTTCTTTAATCTTTAGCCGCCTGCCAGAAGGCTTCACCGGCCTGAATCGGATCGTTGGTTTGTTCCAGGGTGTTAATCCAGACCTCATACTGGGCAATAATCGGATGCTGGTTGGGATGAAAATCTTTTTTAAACCAGTCTTTATATAGCCGGCCCATCCGGGTTAAGGTGCCTTTTTTACCAAAGAACCACGGCAAACCTTTGGCATTCAGTTGCAGGCGTTGCCACAGACTAAAGCCATCCTGTTTTAACATGATATTGGCCCGATAAATGGTAAAACCAAACATCAGGAACGTGGTCCAGACCAGGGCAAAATGCCGCATCGCTTCAGAAACTTGGGCCACATCGCGCATTACATCAAAGGCCACATCGCGGTGTTCCATTTCTTCAATCGCATGCCAGGCAAACAAGGCACGCACATACGGATGTGCCTCAGCTAACGTCGAGCGATGGGCATAAAAGGTTTCAGCCATGAGGGCGGTCAGATGCTCGGCTGCTGCCGTGGTGGCAATATTATATTCCGGGGAGCGTTTTTCCAGTTCAAATTTAAAAATCCGGTTGAGCTGGCGGATAAACTGATCCACCGGCATACCCTGATTTTTCATTAGCTGGTTCATTTTGTCATGCGCGATGCCATGCTGGGCTTCCTGGCGGATAAAGTCGGCCACGCGTTGCTGCAGTTCTGGCTGCTGAATCTGCTCGCGGTATAAGCGTACCGACTGAATAAAATAGCGTTCCCCATCGGGAAAGGTCAGGCTTAAGGCATCAAACATGCGGGTCAGAAAAGGATCTCCACCAAACCAGAAGCGTGGAATCTGTTCCAGCTTAAAGTCGAGATTGCTGCGCACCACTGGTTGCGCCTGATATTGGACTATGGCATTCATCTTGTTTTACTTCATCTAGTCGTTCATATCTGCAGTATGTCGGGCTTTAGCGGCTTTGTTTTGACAAGTCTTGCCAGTTTTTATACATTTTACGCCATAGTGAAAATAAGAAATGTCAGGATGACAACTTACCCGAGTGATATTCAGATTCCAAACGGCTATGTACACTTGTGGCAGTCCTACCTGCAGGCACAAGGTGTGCAGCCGCAACAGCTCGAGCTGTCAGACAGCTTGCAGCAATATGTGCAGCATGTACTGAGTTTGCCGATTGATGGCCAATCTTCCTGTCAGGCTTTTATTGCGCTGCTGGAACAGACCCGGCAGCAGCTGAACACAGCCTATCTGGTGTTTGAACTGGCGCGTTTTATCCGTCCGGAACATTTTGGTGTGCTCGGCTATATGGCCTCGCGCAGTAATAGCGTGGCCGAGGCCTTGCAGTATATTGCCCAGTTTAGCCGGCTGGTGATTGATGCTAACGAAGCGGTTCCCATGCAGATTCAGCAGCAGGATGATCTGCTGATTGTCTCCTGGCCGAATCCGCAGGATCAGAGCACGCTGATTCACGAAATCACCTTTGCCTGTATGCTGCAGCTGGCCCGGCAGATGTTTGCGGCCGAACACTTTCCCTTGCGCCGGGTTCATTTTGCCCATGCTCCGCAAACGGCGCTGTATCAATATCAAAAGTTTTATGGCTGCGAAGTGTTGTTTGATCAGCCAGATTATCAGCTGGTGCTGAGCATCGACAGCCTGCAGCTGCAACCGCAGCAGCCTGATCCAACTTTAATCGGGATTTTAAAAAAGCAGGCTGAAGAAGCGATGGCGGCCAAACCCTTGCTGGAAGGGCTGGACCAGAAACTGCGTCATTTGATTGCCGATTATTTAAGGCTGCAGCAACAAGCACCCAAGCTGGATGAGCTGGCTGTCGAGCTGTGTATGTCCAGTCGCACTTTGCAGCGTCAACTGAGTGAACTGGGGACCTCATTTAAACAGCTGTTGGACATGGAAAGGATCAAACGCTGTGAGTTGCTATTACCGCAAAAGCTGAGTCTGACCGAGATTGCCAGCCAGCTCGGTTATTCCGATCAGTCGGCTTTGGCGCGTGCCTATAAAGCGCATTGCGGCCAGACCTTAACCGAGCGGCGCCGGGTACTGCGTCAGCAACAGACCACCAATAAAAAGCGGCTGAATAGCCGCTTGGAAAATTAAAAAGTACAGTCTTAAGCCGTGCGCAGTTTAGGGAAACGCAAGGCAATAGCGGCAATCGCAAAAATCGCCAGCACCCAGCAATAATAGACACTGCCAATCAGCTCTACCGGTGACATTTTGGCAATCGAGCAGGCCAGCAATAACTGGGCGCCATAAGGAATCAGGCCCTGTACCACGCAGGAGAAAATATCCAGCAGGGCGGCAGCGCGTTTCGGATCGACGCCATATTCCTGCGCCACTTCCCGCGCCATATCTCCAGACAGGATAATCGCCACGGTATTGTTGGCCACAAACAGGTTGGAAAACACCACCAGAAAGCTAATCCCCAACTCACCAGCACGTTGCGCGCCAACCTTAAACAGGCGAGTCAGCTTGTAGATGCGTTGAATCAGCCATTCCAGGCCACCTTCTTTTTGCATAATGGCCGATAAGCCACCCAGGAACATCGACAGCAACGCCACTTCAAACATGCCGACAAAGCCATCATAAATAGCGCCATTCAGCTTGAGCAGATCAAACTCGGGCAGCATCAACAGTCCCATCAGTGCCGAGAGTAAAATCCCGATGGTTAACACTGCCAGCACATGCAGGCGGGAAAAGGCCAGCACAAACACCGCCACATAAGGCAAGATGAGCCAGGCGTTATACTCCTGATAGGCAATGGCCTGGGTATTCTGGTTGATCAGCATATAAATCAGCACTGTGATCAGCGCGGCCGGTACGGCAATCCAGACATTGACCTTGAACTTGTCACGCAGCTGTACTTTCTGGCTGCTGGTGGCGGCAATGGTGGTGTCAGAAATCATCGACAGGTTATCGCCAAACATGGCACCGCCAACCACCGCACCAATGGTATAGACCGTGGCAATTTGCGTGGCTTCGGAAAAACCAAAGGCAATGGGCGCACAGGCTGCAATGGTGCCCATTGAAGTGCCCATGGCGGTGGCGACAAAGGCTGAAATCAGAAACAGCATCGGCAGTACAAATTCCGGCTGAATAATCGACAGGCCCAGCTGTACCGTGGCATTGACACTGCCAATGGCGCCACTGGTGCTGGCAAAGGCACCGGCCAGCATAAACACCATAAACATCAGAATCAGGTTCGGATGGCTGGCGCCCTGCAAAAATTCTTCAATGGCCCGGTTCAGCTGGCCACGATAGAGCAATAATGCCAGGATAATGGCTGGAATGGCTGCCACCGGCGCCTTGACCTGATAGAAGGCAAACTCGGTCCCAATCAGGGAATGGTAAATGCCACTGCCTAAAAAAATGGCTAAAAATACAATAAGTGGCAACAGCGCAAGCCCGCGAGCGTGCACTTTTGCCTGGGAGTCGGAAATCATAGAAATAAGAAAAAGTCTGAAAACGGCGCTAGTATAAAGCAGCTTTTGCTATTTCTGAAAACTTTAAATGTAAATGCTAACTGTCCTATTTTTATCATCTTTTTTGCTCAGTCATTGGGTTTTTCTAACTGCTTGAGATTGCTGGGAATAGCGAAATTAGGCATCTTTGATCATTGAGAAAAAAACCGAAATATCGGTAAATGTAGCTTTCGGGTTGTTCTGGAATTCGCGCTTTGCTGATGAAATCGGGCATCGACCAGCTGTGCTCTGTTCAATGAGCAAAAAATAGCGTTACAATGCGATGTCCTGTATTTCGACAATAGCAACTTATCAGTTTTGAATTATTCAAGGAAAGCACAGCCCTATGTCACGTTTAGCCACCCGATTTGCACAGTTGAAATCTCAACAACGTAAGGCCCTCGTATCTTATGTCATGGCAGGTGACCCACAGCCACAGGTAACGGTACCACTGTTACATCAAATGGTTGAGGCGGGTGTAGATGTGATTGAGCTTGGACTGCCATTCTCTGACCCGATGGCCGATGGTCCAGTCATTGCCTTGGCTGCAGAACGTGCATTGGCAGGGGGAACCAATACCCTCGATGCACTGAATATGGTCAAGGAATTCCGCCAAAAAGACACGGAAACACCAGTGGTGCTCATGGGTTATTTAAACCCGGTTGAGGTCATTGGCTACCAGAAGTTTGTCGCCTATGCGCATGAATGTGGGGTAGATGGTGTCTTGCTGGTGGATCTGCCGCCAGAAGAAGCTGCCGATTTAGACCAGATCTTACAGCAGTATGATATGGACCAGATTTTCCTGCTGGCACCAACCTCTACCGATGAGCGTATCCAGCATGTAGTGAAACAGGCCAGCGGCTTTATTTACTACGTGTCGCTCAAAGGCGTGACCGGTGCAGCCACTTTAGATGTCTCTGAAGCGGCGCAGCGGATTGAGAAAATCAAGGCAGTCACCGATGTACCGGTTGGTGTCGGTTTCGGTATCAGTGATGCGGCATCTGCCAAAGTCATGGGTGCCGTGGCAGATGCAGTCATCGTCGGCAGTGCTTTCGTAAAACAGTTTGCCAACCTCGAACCAGAACAAGCCGTGGTTGAAACGGTTAATAAAGTCAAGGAGCTTCGAGCCGCGCTCGATGAGTTAGTATGAGTCAAGAAGTCAAGCCAGGGAAAATCTTAAGCCCAACTACGCCGTGGACAGAACGCGGCGTACCGGGAATTCATGTACCGGATGAGCAGCAAGCCTTAAAGGCGACATTCACTGAACCAACCATCGAATGTCCGGAATGTCATGCACTGGTGACTCGTACAGCCATGTCTTTCAATGCCTATGTCTGCCCGCAATGTGACGAGCATTTACGCATGAAAGCGCGTGACCGTTTAACCTGGTTCCTCGATCAGGTCGATGCCGAACTGGGTCAGGAATTTTCTGCCAAAGATCCACTGAAATTTGTGGACAGCAAGCCGTATCCGGACCGTATGGCCGAAGCACAAAAGAAAACCGGTGAAACTGAAGCTTTACTGGTCATGCAAGGTTTATTAAAAGGCGTGCCGGTAACCACCTGTGCCTTTGAATTTGACTTTATGGGCGGCTCTATGGGCACGGTGGTCGGTGACCGTTTTGTGCTTGCAGCGGAACGTGCCATTCAGCAACGTCAGCCGTTAATCTGCTTTGCCGCATCGGGCGGTGCGCGTATGCAGGAAGGCATGCTGTCTTTAATGCAGATGGCGCGTACTTCAGCAGCGATTCAGCGTTTAAAAGAAGCGGGCTTGCCGTATATCGTGGTCTTAACCCATCCGGTATATGGTGGCGTAACAGCATCGTTGGCGATGTTGGGTGATGTTCATCTTGCAGAACCAAAAGCCATGATTGGCTTTGCCGGTAAACGTGTAATTGAGCAAACCGTACGTGAAAAACTGGATGAACCGTTCCAGCGCGCGGAATACCTGCTTGATCATGGTGTGGTCGATCAGATTGTTCATCGTCATGCATTACGTGATACTGTATATCGCATTGTCACGAAACTGATGAATTTGTCTTGAATACAGCACCACTTGCAACCGACTCTTTAGAAACATGGCTCAATTATTGGAGCCATGTTCACGTTACAGGGATTGATTTAGGTCTGGAACGGGTGATTCCTGTGGCTGAAAAGCTGGGCGTCACTCACCCGGACGCAAAAGTGTTTACCGTCGCGGGCACCAATGGCAAAGGTTCCACCACCACCACTTTGGCCGCGATTTTAAATGCTCAGGGTTATCAGGTGGGGCTGTATCAGTCGCCGCATATTTACCGTTTTAATGAACGGGTCAAACTGGGCGGGGTCGAGGTCGATGACCAGCAACTGATTGAGGCCTTTGTACAGGTCGATCAGGCGCGTCGCGACTGCAATTTAAGTTTATCGTTTTTTGAAGCCACCACGCTGGCGGCTTTTGTCATTTTTAAACAGCAGGCCTGTGATGTCTGGGTGCTGGAAGTTGGCCTGGGCGGCCGTCTGGATGTGGTCAATGTGGTACATCCCGATGTGGCTGTGATTACCAATATCGGGCTGGATCATACCGACTGGCTCGGTGATACCATTGAGAAAATTGCCTTTGAAAAAGCCGGCATTATCCGTCCGAATATTCCGGTGATCTTTGGCGGCGTGCAGGAATTACCGCAAGCCATTCAAGATAAGGCAGCACAGTGTCAGGCCCCGCTGTATGTCGCTAACCGTGATTATTTTTATCGCACCGCTGCAGATGGTCAGTCCTGGTCATTTGCCAGCAGTGGCAGCACCTTGAAATTACCGCTTGGCACGCTGGCGCTGGAAAATATGTCGACCGCGGTTGCCGCCGTGTTACTTAGCGGTCTGAACATCCAGCAGCAGGCGATTGCCGAAGGTATCCAACAGGCCCAGCTCCCGGGCCGTTTTGAAATTCGCCAGATTGCCGGCAAGACCGTAATCTTTGACGCCGGGCACAATCCGCACGGTGTAGAGTTTTTGTTAAAGCAATTGCGAAATTATTTAAATTACAATAAACAGTACACCGAAGTGATCAGTGTGTTTTCCATGCTGGCCGATAAAGATGTGAATTCTGTCGTTGCCTTATTGAAAGAACATGTTTTAATGTGGAAAATTGCACAATTAAATGTTCCTCGTGCGGCAGACATCACACAACTGGATGCGGCTCTCGAGGGCGAAACAGTACAGCACTTTGATAGTGTTCAATTAGCTTTTAAATCAGCGCTGGATGAAACGAACAATAATCAGCTGATTTTGGTATGTGGATCATTTCATACCTTAGAAGCGGTATGGGAGTATTTGGAAGAATGTCAATGAATAACAAACAGCGCTGGATGGGCGGCGTTGTTTTATTGGGTGGTGGTGTGTTATTGGCAGCATTACTCCTGAAAGGCCAAGAAGAAATACATCAAAATAATGTCAAAACGCCAGAACGGGTCGAACAGTTACAGCAAAATACTGTGCCTGAAGCCGAAATGATTCAGCTACAACCTTTAACGGTAGATGTAGAAACTGAAAAACGTCTGCTGGAAGAGCAGCGCCGTGCCCGTGAAAAAGCCGTGGCTGAACAGGAAGCGCGTGCAGCTGAATTCCTGGCCATGCAGCAGCAGGCAGAAGCTGAAGCCGCCCGTAAGGCTGCAGAAGAATATGCGGCCTTAAATGCACTACGTAATGGCCAGCAGCAAAGTTCCGACAATATTCCGCCAGAGCTGGTTGAAGATGAGCAGGCCAAACAAAAACGTCTGGCTGAAGAAAAACTGGCTGCCCAGAAAAAGCTGGAACAGCAAAAAGCAGCTGAAGCCAAAAAAGCTGCCGAGCAGAAAGCGGCCCAGGAACGTACTGCTGCCGAGAAAAAAGCAGCAGAACAAAAAGCTGCGGAAGAAAAACGTTTAGCCGAAGAGAAGCGTCAGGCAGAAGCCAAACGCAAGGCCGAGCAGGAACGCAAGGCTGCTGAACAGAAAGCCGCAGAAGAGAAGCGTAAAGCTGAGGAAAAGCGTCAGGCAGAAGCCAAACGTAAAGCCGAAGAAGAAGCCCAAAAGAAAGCTGAAGCCGAGAAAGCACGTAAACTGCTGGAAGGCGAAGATGATGGCAAACAGTGGATGGTGCAGGTGGCACTGGCTGCCAATGAAGCCAATGCCGATGCACTGGCTGCGCGCTTAAAAGCCAAGGGCTATAAAGTCACCAAGAGTCCAACCTCTAAAGGGATCCGGATTATGGTGGGGCCATCTAAAGACCGTGAAAGTGCCGATGCAGCACGCAAGAAAATTGCGGCAGATGCCAGCCTGAACATGAAATCGGCCTGGGTGATTGACTGGGTGCCATTAGACAAGCGGAACTAGTTGTAAGTATCCTTCGGCATTTTGCCCTTAGTTTTAATCTGATAGATTCGACAGCTGCTGTCGAATCCATTTTATATTTTCAGGACGAAATAAGGCATCAATATTGACCCAGATCGGATGGAAGCCAAAGCCGCCATATTTCATTTCTGCCAGCGCCTGTTCCACCGGCCAGTGTTCAAATATAATCCGGTACATGGCCACACTGGCCCCGGTCCGGTCTGCACCATGATAACAATGAATCAGCACTTTTTGCTGTTGGGCTTGGGCGCTTTGAATCTGCTGCATCACCTGCAATAAATCTTCCCGATCAATGGCCCAGGTGTGAATCGGTAGATGCACCGATTGCAATCCATGCTGCTGCAGCGGTTTAGCCTCTGTCGCTTTGGGGCGTAGATTAATCAGTACATCAATCTCATGCTGTTGTAACAATGTTGCCAGCTGCTGATCGGGCTGTTCGCTACGAAACAGCATCGGGCTGACCTGATAAAAATTGTGCTGCGCATCCAGCGGTTGAGCCCAGGTACTCGGGCGTTGCTGTTCAGATAAGGCCGGTGTGGTCATGCAGCCCGTGCAACAAATACAGGTCAGGACCAGGGCAAGCAGATTTTTGAGCATAGTGTTCTAATTGGTTGTGCTGAAATTGGTTGTGCTGGACCATCCCAGTGTAGCACGGCTGAGGTGCTGACCTTGTACCATGAAAAATGCCCGTCCGAAGACAGGCATACAGGAAGATGAACGGATATTGATTATTTAGTCACGATTCGGCTGCGGGGTTAAACGCAGGTATGGTTTTACTGCGGTATAGCCTTTCGGGAAGCGCTGTTTTAATTCGGCTTCATCTTGCAGTGAAGGCACAATCACCACATCTTCACCCTCTTGCCAGTTGGCCGGGGTGGCCACTTTATAGTTGTCGGTCAGTTGCAGGGAATCGACCACGCGTAAAATTTCATGGAAATTACGTCCGGTAGAGGCCGGATAGGTAATAATTAAACGCACTTTTTTATTCGGGTCGATAATCACCAGGGAGCGTACCGTCAGGGTTTCGCTGGCATTGGGATGGATAAAATCATATAGCGTCGATACTTTACGGTCCTGATCGGCAATAATCGGAAAATTCACGCTGGTGTTCTGGGTTTCGTTAATGTCATTAATCCAGCCTTTGTGTGACTCGACATCATCGACCGACAGGGCAATGGCCTTGACGCCACGTTTTTCAAATTCCTGTTTGAGTTTTGCGGTATAGCCCAGTTCGGTGGTGCAGACCGGGGTGTAGTCGGCAGGATGTGAAAACAGGATGCCCCAGCTGTCGCCCAGAAATTCATAAAAGTTCAGGGTGCCTTCGCTTGATTCCTGAGTAAAGTCGGGTGCGGTATCGCCTAATCGTAAACTCATTTTAACTGCCTCATATCGTTGTTGTATTGGGGGATGGAATTGACTATGGCGCAATTCTTTTAGCATTGAAAATACTTTTTTTGTAATTCTTTATGAGTATATGGAATAAGTAGTTGCATGAAATGCTGAAAAAACATGCAGTCATATTGTCATGCTTTGACTATATCATCTGATTAAAATTTGCTACATTATTTTGCCTTAGCTTCGCTGTACGGATAGAAATCATCAGAATTTTTTGATGGGTTGTGTGCAAAACCCTTGTACTTCAAATTTCTAGCACCATAATAACGACTGAGAACAAATTATTCTTTTGACAAGCAAGATTTAGAGAGTCTATTCATGTTGGCAAGTCTGATCGGAGGAATCTTCGGTACCAAAAATGAGCGCGAACTCAAACGCATGCGTAAAATCGTAGACAAGATTAATGCGCTCGAGCCGACGATATCAGCCTTAAGCGATGCAGACTTATCTGCAAAAACCGAAGAATTCAAACAACGATATAACAAGGGCGAAAGTCTAGATAAGTTATTGCCAGAAGCGTTTGCAGTCTGCCGTGAAGCCGGGAAACGGGTCATGGGCATGCGCCATTATGATGTACAGCTGATTGGTGGTATTACCCTGCACGAAGGTAAAATTGCAGAAATGCGTACCGGTGAAGGTAAAACCTTAATGGGGACTTTGGCCTGTTACCTGAATGCCTTAAGTGGTGAAGGCGTACACGTGATTACCGTGAACGACTACCTGGCACAGCGTGATGCCGAGCTCAACCGTCCACTCTTTGAATTTCTGGGTTTAAGCATCGGCATTATTTATTCGATGCAGGACCCGACCGAAAAAGCGCAAGCCTATCGTGCCGATATTACTTACGGGACCAACAACGAATTTGGTTTCGACTATTTGCGTGACAACATGGTGTTCTCGCTGGCAGAGAAAAAGCAGCGTGGCCTGACCTATGCCATTATCGATGAAGTCGACTCGATCCTGATTGATGAAGCACGTACCCCGCTGATTATCTCGGGTCAGAGCGAAGACTCATCACAGCTGTATGCGGCGATTAATACCATTCCGCCTAAACTGCATCCGCAAAAAGAAGAGAAAGTGCCAGATGGCGGTCACTTCTGGATTGATGAAAAACAGCGTTCGGTTGAAATGACCGAAGTCGGTTATGAAACCGTAGAAAATGAGCTGATTCAGATGGGGCTGCTGGCAGAAGGGGAAAGCCTGTATTCTGCTTCCAACCTGAATCTGGTACATCACGTGTCTGCGGCCATTCGTGCCCATTTCCTGTATCAGCGCAATGTGCATTACATCATCCATGATGGTGAAGTGATTATTGTCGATGAAAACACCGGCCGTACCATGCCGGGTCGTCGCTGGTCTGAAGGTCTGCATCAGGCAGTTGAAGCCAAAGAAGGTCTGGAAATCCAGCCTGAAAACCAGACTCTGGCCACCACCACCTTCCAGAACTACTTCCGTCTGTACAAAAAACTGTCCGGTATGACCGGTACTGCCGATACTGAAGCGGCAGAAATGAAAGAAATTTATGGTCTGGATGTGGTAATTATTCCAACCCACCGTCCAATGATCCGTCAGGACCATAACGATTTAATCTATTTAAATCGTGAAGGCAAATACAATGCGATTATTCAGGAAATCCTGCGCGTGCAGGAATCCGGTGTCGCGCCGATCCTGATTGGTACTGCCACCATTGAAGCCTCAGAAATCCTCTCGGACAAACTGAAAGAGGCCGGTATTCATCACGAAGTTCTGAACGCCAAACAGCACGAACGTGAAGCCGATATTATTGCCCAAGCCGGTGCACCACGTGCGGTGACCATTGCCACCAACATGGCGGGTCGTGGTACCGATATTCTGCTCGGTGGTAACTGGAAAGCGCTGCTGGCCAAAATTGAAAACCCGACACCTGAAGATGAACAACGTCTGAAAGAAGAATGGGACCAGAACCACGAAGCGGTACTGGCCTCAGGCGGTTTGCATATTATTGGTTCTGAACGCCATGAATCACGCCGTATTGATAACCAGCTGCGTGGTCGTGCCGGTCGTCAGGGTGACCCGGGTGTGTCGCGTTTCTATCTGTCACTTGAAGATGACCTGATGCGTATTTTCGCCGGTGATCGTGTGGTGGCCATGATGCGTGCCATGGGCCTGAAAGAAGATGAAGCCATTGAACACAAAATGGTGTCGCGTTCGATTGAAAATGCCCAGCGCAAAGTTGAAGCACGTAACTTCGATATCCGTAAGAACCTGTTGAAATACGATGACGTCAACAATGAACAGCGTAAGATTATTTACTCACAGCGTGATGAAATTCTTGCCGCAAACTCATTGCAAGATTACATCGAAGAAATGCACCGTGAAGTGATTCAGGGCGTGATTGCCAACTATGTACCACCAGAGTCGATTCATGATCAGTGGGATATTGACGGTCTGGAGCAGGCGTTACGTGAAGATCTGGCTTTAGATCTGCCAATTAACCAATGGTTAGAAGAAGATCGCCGTCTGGATGAAGAAGGTCTGGTCGAACGTATTTCTGATGAGCTGGTGGCTCGTTATAACAGCCGCCGTCAGCAAATGGGTGATGAATCTGCAGCCATGCTGGAGCGTCACTTTATGCTCAACTCGCTGGATCGTCACTGGAAAGACCATCTGGCGGCAATGGATTACTTGCGTCAAGGCATTCATTTACGTGGTTATGCGCAAAAGAATCCGGAGCAGGAATACAAGAAAGAAGCCTTTAACCTGTTTGTGAACATGCTCGCTGTGATCAAGTCTGATGTCGTGACTGACTTGTCTCGCGTACACGTACCAACAGCTGAAGAACTGGCTGAACTTGAAGCACAGAAACAGGCACAAGCCGAGGCGATGCAGCTGAATCTGTCTCATGCCGATGTGGACAGTCTGACCGGTGAAACTTTCGAAGCTGATGCGCAGCAGACAACCCCAACCGAAACGGTGTTTACGCCACCGGCAAGCCGTAATTCACCATGTCCATGTGGTTCAGGTCTGAAATACAAACAGTGCCACGGCAAAATCTAAGCCATTCAAAACATCTCGCAAAAAGCAGAATTTCGATTCTGCTTTTTTTTATTCCGCTAAGTGTTTGAATAGTTTTGCAAGATGTGAATACAGATTGCAGTGCAGGAAATTAAATGGTATTTAGTTGCACATTGCACACCGAAAAGTGGAAAACACAATGAAAAAAGTATTACAACCTTTACTGATTGTTGCTTTAGCAACGCCTGCTTTGGCTTTTGCCAATACCCAAACCACCACGCCGGAAAAAGTTCAGGCCGCAGTCGGTGTAAGCACCACCCAAGCAGTGGTCAATAATGACCAGGTGACGGTTGCAAGCCCACGTACCGGTATCCGTTATACCTTTGCCAACCCGAATAAACGTCCGATTGTGCTCCAGACTGCAGCCATTGCTCCGGCCAATGCTGCCAATGCCGACCGCATTGTTGCTTCTAACCCGGCCCTGTCTGCAGAAAGCCAGCAAAAAGCCAAACAGGCTTTATTAAACGAAGCTGTGCAACTGGCCAAAAACTAAGGATCAAGCACACAACACTAACCAGCCTGCGGGCTGGTTTTTTATTGCACGGCAGTTGAGTCTGGCCACAATTTTGTGGATGATGGGTTCTGCTCGATTTTTTCCTGATTTTGTTCTAAGCTGTGCACACTGAATTATTAACTGGTTGGACGTTTAAAAATGGCAGTAGGTGACGTTTCTATGCCACAGATGCATGTGGTCAAAGGGGTGAGAATTGGGACAGCAGAAGCCTATGTTCGTTATAAGAACCGACGTGACCTTGTTATTTTTGAACTGGCCGAAGGCGCCAATGTCGCCGGTGTGTTTACCCAAAACGCCTTTTGTGCAGCACCTGTGCATATCTGTAAAGCACATCTGCAGGCGGGTAATCCACGCTATTTAGTGATTAACACCGGCAATGCCAATGCCGGAACCGGTAAAACCGGTATGCAAAATGCAGCAGCAACCTGTGCCAAGCTGGCTGAACTGGCGGGTGTACAGACCGCCGAAGTATTGCCGTTTTCTACTGGTGTGATTGGCGAGCAGTTACCAATTGAGCGTTTAACTGCGGGTTTACAACCGGCCTTAGACAGCTTGCGTGCCGATGCCTGGGACGACGCTGCCCGCGGTATTATGACCACAGATACCACACCGAAAGGTGCATCTGAGCAGTTTGAACTGGATGGCATCACTTATACCATGACCGGTATTTCTAAAGGTGCCGGCATGATTCGCCCGAATATGGCGACCATGCTTGGTTATGTGGCCACTGATGCTCCAATCAGCCGTGAACTGGTACAGCAACTGTTGAGTAGTACGGTTAATGTCTCGTTTAACCGCATCACTGTCGATGGCGATACCTCAACCAATGACTCCTGTATCTTCATTGCAACTGGCCAAGCCGGTGGTACAGAAATCAGCTCGACCGAAGATCCGCGTTATGCCGTAGTATTAGAGGTTTTAACCCGGGTGATGACACGTCTGGCGCAGCTGATTGTGCGTGATGGTGAAGGCGCGACCAAATTTATTACCGTTGCAGTCGAAGGTGGACAAAATACCCAGGAATGTTGCGATATTGCTTACAGTATTGCTCATTCACCGCTAGTAAAAACCGCTATTTTTGCCTCAGATCCAAACTGGGGCCGTATTCTGGCGGCCATTGGTTATGCGGGCGTGCCAAATTTAGACGTTGAAAAAATTCAGGTTTGGTTAGATGATGTACAAATCTGTAAAGATGGCGGCGCCGCAGCGGACTATACCGAAGAAGCCGGCGCACGTGTCATGGCGCAGCAGGAAATGACCATTCGTGTAGATTTAGGTCGTGGCCAGGCTCAAGATACCGTCTATACCTGCGATTTATCTTATGATTATGTCAAGATTAATGCAGACTACCGTTCTTAAGTCCCTGATGTATTTCTGAAAAAGCCTCCGTTGTGAGGCTTTTTTACAACGCTGTATTTTTAATGATTGGTCAAGCACTGACACTGACCAATTGCTGATGTAACTGCTTGTGCAAACAAGCATTTCGATAGAGAAGACGCTGTTATGAATGATGCGACCAATTTAATTGCCAATGAAGCAAAGTCGATTGTGCAGGCGCATTTAGACCGTTTGGGTGAACCGAAAGAAAATCATTTAACTGAAGAAGCCAAGCAGGCCAAATTTGCCTTAATTCAGGCCGAACTTAAAAAACGTGATGCAGTACTGGTGGCACACTATTATTGCGATCCTGAAGTGCAAGAGCTGGCAGAGCTGACGGGTGGTTGTGTATCGGATTCACTGGAAATGGCACGTTTTGGTCGTGATCATGCAGCGTCAACCTTGGTGGTGGCCGGGGTGAAATTTATGGGCGAAACCGCCAAAATCCTGTCACCTGAGAAAACAGTGCTGATGCCGACGCTGGAAGCCACCTGTTCACTCGACCTGGGCTGCCCGGTAGATGAATTTACCCAATTCTGCGATGCCCATCCTGATCATACCGTAGTGGTGTATGCCAACACCTCGGCTGCTGTGAAAGCCCGTGCCGACTGGGTGGTAACCTCAAGCTGTGCGGTTGAAATTGTCGAGCATCTCGATAGCCTGGGTGAAAAAATTATCTGGGCACCGGATCAGCATTTGGGTCGTTATATCCAGAAAAAAACGGGCGCAGACATGCTACTCTGGGATGGTGCCTGTATCGTGCATGAAGAATTCCGTGCCCGCGGGATTGCACAAATGAAAGCGCTTTATCCGGATGCAGCGGTGCTGGTGCATCCAGAATCACCAGAATCGGTGGTGGATATTGCTGATGCAGTCGGCAGTACCTCGCAATTGATCAAGGCTGCCCAGACTTTGCCACATGAGCGTTTAATTGTGGCGACCGACCGCGGGATTTTCTACAAAATGCAGCAGGCGGTACCGAACAAGATTCTGGTAGAAGCGCCGACCGCTGGTGAAGGCGCGACCTGTCGCTCATGCGCGCATTGCCCGTGGATGGCTATGAACGAACTAGATGGGATTTTGCAGGTTTTACAGCAGGGGGATCAGGAAATTTTTGTTGATCCTACGCTGGCAGAACGCGCCAAATTACCGCTCGATCGCATGTTAAACTTCAGTGCGCAGCTAAAACGCTAAAAATTGATTGAAAAATGTCTAAAATGCTTGATAAATAAGCGGTTGAAGAGATTTTTCATATTTTTTTAAAGATAGGTGTTGACGTCCACGGGCGTCGCGCCTAGAATGCACACCGTACCGCACGATGTGCGATACACGAAAAGCTGAGATGAAACGGAGCATAGCACAGCCTGGTAGTGCACCTGGTTTGGGACCAGGGGGTCGTAGGTTCGAATCCTACTGCTCCGACCAATTTCTCAAGGCAACGATGTGTTTTTGGTATCATCGGTTAAGCGCTTGTAGCTCAGTTGGATAGAGCATCCGCCTTCTAAGCGGATGGTCACAGGTTCGAATCCTGTCAGGCGCGCCATTTTGGTGGCTTGGTATTGTAGAACTAATTGATGGTGGATGTAGCTCAGTTGGTAGAGCCCTGGATTGTGATTCCAGTTGTCGCGGGTTCGAATCCCGTCATTCACCCCAACTTTTAAAGTTGAATATCGGAGCATAGCACAGCCTGGTAGTGCACCTGGTTTGGGACCAGGGGGTCGTAGGTTCGAATCCTACTGCTCCGACCAATTTCCCTAAAGTTGAAAGATAAAAGATACCGCGTTAAGCGGTTTTTTTATGCCTGAAATTTGAGTCTGCGGATCAAATCTCCCCATAAAAAAAGCCTCTGCAAGAGGCTAGTTCTACAAAGTGGCAAAATACTTAAGGCACAATCACCACATTTACACGCCGGTTCATCGCCCGGTTTTCAGGAGAGGTATTGGGCACCAGTGGTTGTTCTGCACCGCGAGGAATTACCTGTAAATGGTTTGGTCGAAAGCCTTGTTGCATAAAAATCTGTGCGACATTTTCAGCGCGTTCTCCGGACAGCTTCAGGTTATAGGTCAGGTCGCCGACATTGTCGCTATGTCCAATAATTTTGACTTTATCTAGTTTATATTTCAGTAACTTGCTCGAGAGTTGCTGTAAGGCTTGCTGGTTATGCGCCTGGATCTCGGCCTGATCAAAACCGAACAGCAGTTTTTCTGGTAGGCCTAAGCTCCAGCCCTCGCTGGTCAGGCTAAAACCTTCCTGCTTGAGCATGCGGGCCTGTTTGTAATTGAGCTGCCCCAGACTCATGCAGGCACTGAGGGTAGTCAGTGCAAGCAGCAGACAAGCAGTTTTAAAAATATGTTTTAACATGAATAAACTAACCTTTGGCCATGCGCCCGTGCTCTGCAAAAATGTACCAGTGTTGTGCGAGCTGCTTGGCCTTATACATGGCCATATCTGCATTATTGATCAGCATTTCAGGAGATGATGCTGACTGCGCGAGTGCGATGCCAATACTAAAACTGAAATAAATAGGATGATGATTAAAAATTAAAGGCTGGCGACAGCAGTGGAGTAAATTTTCACTTATTCTAATTAAATCATGATGATCTTCAATATTTTTTACAATAATTGCGAACTCATCACCACCGAGGCGGGACACAAAATCATGCTGGTTTAACGCTTGGCGCAAGCGTTTGGCCATTTCCAGCAGCACGGCATCACCGGCGGCATGGCCGTGGCGATCATTAATTTCTTTAAAGTTGTCGTTATCAATAAACAGCAGGGCAATGCTGTCTTGCGTACCTTGGGCAAAACTCTGTGCCAGCATTTGATGGAAATATTCACGATTAGGAAGTTGGGTCAATCCATCATGACGGGCCTGATGCGACAATTGATGATTTTCATGTTGCAGGGCCCGGGTTGAGGCTTCAATTTTGTCCAGCAGTTCATTTACCACGCGATTAATTTCCTGAAACTCAGAAATTTCAGACGAGGGCAGGCGTAGCTGATAATTTTTATTGGTGCTGATGGTCTGGGTGGTCTGTACCAGCGGATTGACCGCTTTTATCAAATGTCGGTAAACCGCATTTGCCGACCAGAACAGTAAGGCCAGCAGTAAAATAAAGCTAATGGTCAGCGCCAGTAGAATGGTATAGAAAAAACTGACATGGGTGGAGGCATTGCCATAGACCACCAGTTGTCCAAAATTTTGCTGCTGATGCTGAATCTCGACTGTCACTGGCTCACGAAAATACAGCCAGTCCAGTAAATACTGAATAAACGGTAACGCATTTTGATGATGATGAATGGTCGACAGGACTTCACCATTGGTTGCGATGACTTGAATCGAATGAATCGGATATTGCTCGGCATATTCAGTCAGAATCTTCTGAATTGTATAGGTGTCATGAAAGACCACAGCGGGCTGAATCCGCTCTGCCAGAGAACCGGATAAAATACTCAAACTCTGTTTGGCATAACTTCCAGGGTGTAATTAGACACCACACAAAAAATACCTAGGCATAAACCAAAGGTCAGAATAAAAATCACCAGCTGGTACGAACGGAAAATACGTCGTAGCGATACTGCTTTGGGCTTATTCATGCTTTAGGCCCCCGTTTTTACCCAGTAATAATACCCGGGGGCAATATGTACCTGTGACTGCGTCAGACTTTGCATATTCACCCTAAATGAATACTGCTGATTTTTCTTCTGGTAAAGACAAAAGACACTGCCCAGTTCACAGGCTGAATTGGTAGTGCTAATGCTTAAGGCGAGATAACGCACTGCATTGTTCAGAATATTCTGTTCTTCACGCGGGCTTAGGTTAGAAAAGACAATGGCCTGACAACTGGTCTGTTTTAAATCGTCTAATTGTAGTGGGCTGATTTTATAAACATGCTGTGCGCTACGCTGGCTTTTAAATTGTTGTGCTAGCGCCGGATTATTCACAATACAAATATTCGGCGTGTTTTGCTCCCATTTGGCATAACTTAAAATGGCATACACCATTTGGGGTGTACCAGCGGTTGGGCTATTGGCATGGGCAGGGTGCAAACATAAACACAGCAAAAAACACAGTGTTTTGTGTAAGGGGAGAGAAGGCATTTTTATAAAAAGTTAAAAATAAAATTATGGCCGCAGTCTAACTAAAATAAAAATGAAAGAAAAGGATAAAAAATAAACTGAAAAACCTGAAATTGATCATAAAAAACACAGTTAAGGTA
>NZ_JAYJLP010000027.1:0-28327 GCF_051949055.1 Acinetobacter sp. Brlt_5 | reverse complement strand
TATTTTCTTTTTTGGGATTTCTAATAAAAGGTGAGGATATTCTAAAGTACCTGTTATATGTAATGTTCCCTGTTTCAACATTTATGCTGATTATTCTGTATTTTGTAAGAGTGAGTTTACAGCACGTCCGTTCTGTACAATCTCAAATGATGCAGCTTGAACTACGAATGATACTTTGTCAGTTTATTCATAACTATGCTGAAGATTCAGAAAAACTACATAAGAAAAATGCAGCAGGCTTTGAGAAATTTGAAAATATTATCTTTTCACCCCTTGTATCATCAGATGACAAAATCCCAACCACATTTGATGGTATGGAACAACTTGCTAAATTAGTGAGTGAATTTAGGAAGTAAACGCACCAATAAAACTCATAATTGGCATAAAAAATGCTTACTTTTGATGCGTAAATTTACAGAGGTTTTGCTTTGAAATTGAAAAACATAAGCCAAAGCAAAACATCTTCGTGACAAAAGGAACAGCATGAACATCTACACTCAACGAATAGAACACATTTCAGAGGGAAGCACTTTTGAAACCGTCGAACTCAGCTTCGACACCCGCCAAAAGAGCCGATTTCGTGCAACATTAAAATCAGGTGCCGATATTGGTGCTGACCTGCCGCGTACCGGCATTTTGCGTAGCGGCTCATTTATTGCCACTGAACAAGGCGATTTACTTCGGGTCGATGCCAAACCTGAGCACCTGATGCGAGTGGTCGCCCAAACCGATTTTGATTTATTGAAAGCTGCCTATCACTTAGGCAACCGCCATGTACCATTGATGCTCACGCCAACTGCACTGTATTTTGAACCAGATCATGTGCTGGCCGAAATGGTCATTGGACTGGGCCTGACTGTGAATGAAGTCAAGCATCCTTTTGAACCGGAAAGCGGGGCATACGCACAGCACAGTCATGATCATCGTTTAAGCCCGATCAAGGCCATTCACGCCCATGCCCATCACTAATGCAGTGCAACTGCTCAAGCTGCTGACCTTGTCTTCGACAGCATTACCGGTCGGAGCGTATTGCTATTCGCAAGGGGTAGAAAGTGCGATTGATCAGGGCCTGATTCAAGATGAAAGCAGTAGCATCGCCTACTTTGAAGAAGTCTTGGAGATGCTACTGGTACGTTTTGAACTACCGGTCTTAAAACGGCTGATGCAATTTTATGATGATGACACACAGTTTGATTATTGGGCGCAGATTTATCGTGCCAGTCGGGAAAGCCGTGAACTTTTAGCGGAGTCACAACAGCTGGCATTTTCTCTTAATGCATGGATTAAAGATGTGCTGGAAATGCCAGTGATGGTGAAAAAACAGCTGGGTTTTGTACCGGTTTATGCCCAGCTCTGCGGCCAGTTGGGTTTAAACGAAGCAGATGTATTAACCGCTTATACCTTTACTGTGCTGGAAAATCAGGTGCTGGCAGCTGTGAAAACCGTTCCGCTCGGGCAGATGAGTGGACAACGGATTTTATGGCATTTACATGAGCAGGTTCCAGCAGCCATCGAAAAAGCATTAATGCTGGAAGATGAGCAGCTCAGTAGCGCCTTACCCAATTACGCCATGCTGAGTATGGCGCATGAAACCCAGTATTCACGCTTATTCCGTTCTTAAAGTCTTCCTTTTTAAAGGGGGATTGAGAGGGCGTAAAAATTTAATCAATATTTCCTCTCTCTGGGAGAGGGAAATCACCTCACCTTAGCGCAGTATTGCTGCTCATCTCCTAAGGGGAGAGGGAACACAAGATTCCTCCTCTCCCTATGGGAGAGAGTTGGGAGAGGGAAAATAAAAGGAAAATCAACATGACAGAACGTTCTCCATTACGTGTCGGCATCGGTGGTCCAGTCGGTTCAGGTAAAACTGCACTTACTCTCAATTTATGTCAGGCCTTGCGCCAGCGCTATAACATGGCGGTGGTCACCAATGATATTTATACCAAGGAAGATTCCAACTTCCTTACCCGCAACGAAGCCATGAGCCCAGACCGGATTGTCGGTGTGGAAACCGGTGGCTGTCCGCACACTGCCATCCGTGAAGATGCTTCGATTAACCTGGCAGCCATTGACGACTTGTGCGAAAAGTTTGATGGTCTGGAACTGATTATTATTGAAAGTGGTGGCGATAACTTGGCGGCGACCTTTAGCCCGGAATTATCCGATCTGACCTTATATGTGATTGATGTGGCCGGTGGTGAAAAAATTCCACGTAAAGGTGGGCCGGGCATTACCAAATCCGATTTGCTGATTATCAACAAAACCGATTTAGCTCCGATGGTCGGCGCCAGTCTGGAAGTGATGGATCAGGATGCCAAGCGCATGCGTGGTGATAAACCGTTTTTATTTTCTAACATGAAAACCAAAGATGGTTTGGAGCAAATTATTGAGTTTATTGAAAAGCAGGGCCTGTTTAAAAACTAAATAGCCTAAGTAATATCACCAATTCTCCCTGATTCTAAAAAGATGGCTACGGCTGTCTTTTTTCTTTTGTGCATTTAACATTTGTGCTGCTTGAATATCGAATCAAAAGCCCATCTATCTTAAGTTATTTCTATATCTATATTTAAATATTAGATTGGGCAGGGCAGATAAAACCTTAACTGGACAGAAACTCGGCCAGTCTTTTCTTTTATCCACCAGAAAAATAGCCAAGATATGGATGAAATGTGAACTTGTACATACAGGAACGCAACAAAAAATTGCCAGTAAATTCATGCCGATTGCTGAAAATGCAGCCATCTGAACAGGGGGTAAATTGCATGAAAAAGCTGGCTTTTGTGTCGCTGGTGGCGGTGGCGCTTACCGGGTGTGTGGTCACGCCGTATGAGAGTGGTCCACGACATAGCGTCTATACCGGATATGATCGAGGCTATTCAACTTATCCATATACCGTGTCGCGTTGGGAACATGAACGCCGTCCGGTGTATATTCAGCAGCGTCCATCGGTTAAGCCGGTAAATCGTCCACATGCTCAACGTCCGCATGAGCAAAAACCGGGTCAGGCCAACCGTCCTGCACATAAACCGACACAGAGTAAACCTGCACAAAGCAAACCAGTAAAGCCAAATCGTCCGGTGGCCAACAAGCCTCCCGTAAAGAAGCCACAGGCGAGTAATCCAGCTAAGGCCAAACCCGTCACGGCTTTGCCGCCGACTTCTGGGGTGCAGCGTCCATTACGACCGGGCGTATAAATCAAAAAGGATTCCATCTGGAATCTTTTTTTATAACCGTTCAATCAAACGTTAAAGTGATTTCTGATACAGTCCGGCGCGGACTGTACCGGCTTTGGTTTCCTTGATTTGCTGCCAGGAGGCCGGCAGTTTTAGCTGGTTTAGATCACGGTCGGCTTCGACATAAATCAGGCCTTTATCCTGAATTAATGGATCAGCCAGTTGTGCCAGCTGTTCCCATAAATCCAGGCTATAAGGCGGATCAAGAAACACCAGATCATAGCTGTCTTTCAGACTGGCCAGCGCCTGCTGTGCAGTACTGATTTTTAACTGGGCCCGGGCTTTGGTGACTTTTAACAGTTCTAGGTTCTGGGTCAGGAACTGGGCTTGAGTGCGGTCCGGTTCAATCATGGTGACCTGTGCAGCACCACGTGATAGCGCTTCAAAGGAAAGCGCCCCCGAGCCGGCACACAGGTCCAGCACTTTGGCATTTTGCACATCCCACATCAGCCAGTTAAACAGGGTTTCACGCACCCGGTCCGGCGTCGGGCGTAAACCGTCAATACTGGCAAAGGCCAACTGGCGACGTTTCCAGTCTCCACCAATAATTCGTAGCTGGTTTTTCATGGTTTAGTCACTCTCTATTGTGGCAGATGGGGCAGCAGCCGGTGTTGCTGGCGCAGATGCAGCGGTGTCCTGAGCCGGAGTGGCGGTGCTACGAGCACCTTCGGCACTTGGCAGTTCACTTGGCTTTAAACCGGCGGTCATCAGGCCACCACTAATTTGGGCCGCAGATGGGCGAATCGGATTCTTGTCTTTGTTGAGTAGCCAGTAATCCAGAATTGGACGGGCCAGGGCAGTGGCAGCACTCCCACCACGGCCATTTTCCAGAATCACCGCAATGGCAATTTCAGGTTTTTCTGCCGGAGCGAAGCCGACAAATAAACCGTGGTCAAGCTGACGGTCGGTGAGCAGCGCTTCATTATAGCGTTTGCCCTGCGCAATACTTTTGACCTGCGCGGTCCCGGTTTTTCCGGCAATTGAATATTGCAGGCCGCTTTTAATGCCTTTACCGGTGCCTGATTGAATGACATCCACCATGGCATCGCGCATTTTAATCCAGTCTTCATCGGTCCCGTTAAATTCAATGCGGCCATTGGTACCATTATGCACCTTAAATGGACGCGCACCGCGGCTTTCACGCAGCACGTGTGGCGTGACTTTAAAGCCCTGGTTGGCGGTAATGGCAGTGGCCATGGCCAGTTGTAATGGCGTCGCGGTAAAGGCGCCCTGACCAATACTGACCGAAATGGTCTCACCGCGCATCCATTTGGCATTGCGGGTACGCATCTTCCATTCCGGACTTGGATATAGGCCGGTGCTTTCACTTGGTAAATCGACACCAGTGCGCTCACTAAAACCAAACTGGCGCATCCAGTCATTCATCTTTTCAATGCCCATCCGGTAGGATAGTACATAGAAATAGGTATCACAGGACACCACCTGAGCAGTGTGCATATTGACAATGCCATGCCCCGATTTTTTATGGTCACGGAAACGGTGGCTATCGCCCGGTAAGGTGAAATAGCCATAATCCTGAATCGCAGTGCTCCAGTCGACCAGACCATAATGAATCCCGCCTAAACCAAACATTGGCTTAATGGTCGAGCCGGGCGGATACACCCCTTGCACGGCACGGTTATACAGCGGCTGGTCAATATTGTCACGCAGGGCGGCATAGTTGGTATGGCTGATGCCGGTGACAAAGAGGTTCGGGTTAAAGCTGGGGCTCGACACCAGCGCCAGAATTTCCCCGGTACGTGGATCAAGCGCGACAATCGCACCACGGCGGCCAGCCAGCTGTTCAGAGGCCACCACTTGCAGGCCATAATCTAAGGACAGGTATAGATCATTACCGCGAACCGGATCTTTACGGCCCAAATGACGCAGTACATTACCGTGTGCATCGGCCTCGACCGATTCATTGCCCGGTACGCCGTGCAGTAAATGCTCATATGATTTTTCTACGCCAATTTTACCAATCAGGTTGGTGCCGGCGTAGGCATCTTTATCAATCTCTTTCAGATCTTTGTCATTGATCCGGCCCACATAACCAATCACATGCGCAAACAGCTCACCATGTGGATAGTAACGGGTCATCTGGGTTTCAATATTCACCCCGGGAAACTGGAATTTTACTTCACTGAAACGGGCAATATCGGTTTCGTTCAGATTCAGTTTAATGGAGACCCGTTCAGTTTTACGCGCGGTTTTAATCCGGCTCTGGAAGCGTTCAATATCTTCTTCAGTCAGTTCCAGAATCGGGGTCAGCCGTTCGATGGTCGCATCAATATCTTCGACATCGGCGCGGCTTAAGGTCGCGGTAAAGACTGGATAGTTATCGGCCAGCAACACCCCATTACGGTCATAGATATAACCGCGAGCAGGCGCTAAGGGTTGCAGGCGAATCCGGTTTTTGTCAGATGCGGTGGCAAACTCATCAAAGCTGCTGATTTGCAGATAGGCATAACGTACCACCAGCAGCAGTAAAAAGAAACTGACCAGCCCGATAGAGATGAATACCCGATTGCGAAAAATGCGCTTTTCTTGCTGAACGTTTTTTAAAGGAAAGTGCTGTTTCATATGCAATCGGCTTAAACAGATCAAGGAGATGAGAATAGGGCTGTTATTCTAGCCGATAACACAGCGCTTTGCGTATGCCTGCATGACCGATTCGACACAAATAATGTGATTTAGGTTTTTGACTTTTGCGACAATAAAAAGATCGGCTGCTGTATATAAGAATCTGGGTAAATCTGCTACAGTCAAAAAAATAAAACAGGATTGTTTTACAATTAGAATTAAGGAACTTGGTGAAAATAATGAAAAAAGTATATTCCTTAGTGGCATGTATTGCGCTGTGCAATGTGGCCTATGCCGAAGAATCTTCTTTTTTCCCACAGGCAAAATTGACCGGGGAAGATACAAAAACCTGGAATATCGGGGCAGGAATTACACAAAAATTACTTCATTTAAATGCAGAATGGGTCAATCCCTACGGCATTGCCTATGCCAAAGCCGGGGCATTTTTAAATGGGGATCATGAACCGGGTGGACAAATTGGCTTTCGCTTGCCATATCATTTCACCGGTAAAGATAAAAATGGTTATTATATCGGAGCTTATGCGGGTCATCTTGAATCCAAAGTGGTCGACCAGAAAGAGAAAGCACGTCTGGGCGCTGGTGTAGATCTTGCTTATGTCTTGCTGAGCCGTGAACGGATCAGTACCTTTAGTGTGGGGATTGGTGCAGGTGAAAAACTGGAAGATCGGGCCGGTCGGGTGATTGCAGAAACCGAGCCAAAACTACAATTTTCCTATACTTTAAGTGTGGGTTTATAGCCAGAATAGCGAGTTAAATGCTTTTAGAATCCGGTAATTAGAAATAAATATGGAAAATATGCATGCTTGAGTACATCAATCAGTTGTGGCAAACCTTTTTGAATCGCCCGGATTTTTGGGCTGTGCTCAGCATTATCCCTGTCACCGCTTTTGTGACCTGGGCCCACGTGTGGATGGCACTGAAAATGGTGTTCTATCCCATTAATTTCTGGGGCTTTCATTTGGGGCCATTGCCGGTGGGCTGGCAGGGGATTGTGCCGAGAAAGGCCGGGCGTATTTCAGGCATTATTACCGACAATACCTTGTCTAAACTGGGCTCATTGCGCGAATTTCTGGATGCCATGGACCCGGAAGATATGGCACGGATTATTGGCGAGCAGGTCGGTTTTGAGCTGGAGCATTTAATTGATGAGGTGATGATCGATCGCAATGCTGTGCTGTGGGAAAACCTGCCCTATTCAATTAAGCGCCGCATTTATGCCCAGGCACATAAACAGCTGCCTGCGGTGCTGCGTGAACTGGTCACTGAACTGACTTTGAATGTCGAGTCACTGGTGGATATGCGCGAAATGGTGGTACGCCAGATGGAAGGTGACCGCCGTTTAATGGTGCGCATGTTCCTGAAAGTGGGCCAGAAAGAAATTAACTTTATCTGGCATATCAGTGCGTTAATCGGGATGTTCTTTGGTATATTCCAGATGATTGTCTGGTTTATTGTGCCGTGGCACTGGACCGTACCATTCTGGGCCGCCATCTGGGGCTTTTTAACCAACTGGATTGCGATCTGGATGGTGTTCAACCCGATTGAACCGCATTATGTGAAGTATCCACAATTTTTTACGCGAACACAGAGTCGCAAATTTCCGTGGATTAAACCTGTTATTCCGCGCATTGGCACCTATAATGTTCAGGGTGCCTTTATGAAGCGCCAGGAAGAGGTGTCTGATGTATTTGCCAGTGTGGTCACCGAAGATTTAATTACTTTAAAATCCATTATGACCGAAATGATGTATGGCAGTAAAAAAGACAAGACCCGTCGGATTGTTAAACGCCATATTAATGAAATTATGGAAACCCCACTGGTCAGAACCTCTTTACAATTGTCTTTAGGGCCAAAAGAATACGCAAAACTCAAGACAGACTTGATCGATCGCTCAATTGAAATTACGATGGTGCCTGTATGCGACCCAGCCTTTAATGCGAGCCGTGCACAGAAAATCTATCAAATGTTTAGAGAACGTATTCTTGAACTTACACCAAGAGAGTTTCAAAATTTATTGCGTCCTGCCTTTCAGGAAGATGAATGGATCTTGATTGTATTGGGAGGGGTAACCGGTTTTATTGCTGGTTTAATACATTTGTTTGTCGCTTTCTTATAATTGGATGCTGGACAGCATGTCGAACCTGAGTTCGTCATGAACAAAGTGTCATGTACATTGTTAAAAATGAGGATGTTTTTTTATGCGCATTATCTTACTCGGACCACCTGGAGCAGGTAAAGGTACACAAGCTCAGTTGATCTGTAAGCGCTACAATATCCCACAAATTTCAACCGGTGATATGCTCCGTGCTGCGATTCGTGAAGGTACTGAATTAGGTCTACAGGCTAAAAACGTAATGGAAAGCGGTGGTCTGGTTTCAGATGAATTGATCATCGGTTTAGTGAAAGAGCGTATTGCTCAACCTGATTGTGCCAATGGCTGCATTTTTGATGGTTTCCCGCGTACTATTCCACAAGCGGAAGCGCTGGAAAAAGAAGGTATCAACATTGATCACGTGATTGAAATTGATGTACCGGACGAAGAAATCGTACAGCGTCTGTCTGGTCGCCGTCAGCACCCGGCTTCTGGTCGTGTTTATCACATCGTTTACAATCCGCCAAAAGTGGAAGGTAAAGATGATGAAACGGGTGAAGATCTGGTACAACGTCCAGATGACCAGGAAGAAACCATTCGTAAGCGTTTAGCGTCTTACCACACTGAAACTGAGCAGCTGGTTGGTTTCTACCAAGGCCGCGCAGCGACAGGTGAAAATGCACCGACGTATGACAAACTTAACGGTCTGCGTCCAATTGAAGACGTACAAGCGGATCTGTTTGCAATTTTAGATCAGGCAAAATAATCATCCGTTGATTGTTTTGACTTTAAGGGAGTCCTCGGTCATAGTAGGGCTCCTTTTTTATTTGCGTGCGTATAAGGAAACTGCCTCGGTGAAAATTGGTATGTTAATTTTAATGGTGCTGTTCCTGGCCATGTTGGTGGGTCTGTTTTATATCAGCTATAAAATGCTGCTAAAAGTGCGTCAGCAAGAACGTGCTGAAAATGCCAACCAGCCACAGCAACGTCAATTGCATCCTAAATTGCAGGCGCAATTAGAGCAGCAGAAAAAAGCGCAAGATAAAGACGCACAAGACTAAGCGGCTTTTGGTCGCCCGGCTTAGGTCGGCATTATTGAATGATCTACCTCGAATATGCAGCGCAGGTCATCTTCAAGTATAAAAAAAGCTGAATTCAGGATTCAGCTTCAATATTTTTGACTGCAATCTGGCGCGCAGCTCCAAACTCAAACCGGTCTGGCCAGTTACAGACATCGGCCACTACACATTCATGACATTTAGGCTTGCGAGCAATGCAACAATAGCGGCCATGCAGAATCAGCCAGTGGTGCGCATCAACGATAAATTCTTTGGGAATCACCTTCACCAGACGGTGTTCCACTTCCAGCACATTTTTACCCACGGCTAAACCGGTCCGGTTGCCGACACGGAAAATATGGGTATCAACTGCCATGGTCGGTTGACCAAACGCCGTGTTCAGCACCACATTGGCTGTTTTACGCCCCACACCCGGTAAGGCTTCCAGATCGGCCCGATTTTCCGGTACCTGACTGTTATGCTTTTCAATCAGGATTTTACAGGCCTTAATCACATTTTCCGCTTTGGAATTATATAGGCCAATGGTCTTGATATAGTCCTTTAGCCCATCAACCCCCAGTGCATAAATCGCTTCCGGAGTATTCGCTACTGGAAATAACTTATCTGTGGCTTTGTTCACGCTGACGTCGGTGGCCTGCGCCGATAAGGTCACTGCCACCAGCAATTCAAACGGTGAGGAGAAATTCAGTTCGGTGGTTGGATGCGGACGCTGTTCACGCAAGCGCTCAAAAAAGGTATAGACCTGCTTTCGGGTCAAGTTTTTTACCGGTTTGACTGCGCTGCTCATGAATTAGGCCTCTCCCTGTAAGTGCTGTAATTGTTGCTGAAGCTGCGCCAGTTGCGCGCGCTTGTTGGCATCTTCACGCACACTCAGCTGTTTTTCTAATTTTTTGATCTGGGTTCTGAGCTTGGCCAGCTCAATGGTGGTTTTGGCATCGTGGGTGACAGCCGGATGATCGGCTTTTTCAACCATCTGGATTTCAGGCACTGCATCGGTCTGCTGCGAGAACTGGGCGAACAGCGCGGTATCAATCTCAGCACGCACCACGGGCCCTTTACGGTGCAGGCGGCGCAGCTCTTCACGCTGAATGTGCGCATAATAGCGCTGGCGTAAATCCTTCTGCTCGCTCATCCGTTCCGCGTCTGTGGGTACGGGTTTGACATCTTTAACCAGATCAATACAGTCCACCGGGCAGGGTGGAATACACAGTTCACAGCCGGTACACAGGTCGGTCAGAATGCTGTGCATCAGTTTGCCGGAACCTAAAATGGCATCGACCGGGCAGGCATTAATACATTTGGTACAGCCAATACATTCATCTTCACGAATCACCGCTTTCATACGCTGCGGACGGCCATCGGACTGAATGGGCCAGACACTGGCTTCGGCGGTTAAGCGTTCTCTGCCCAGCAGTTTGGCCAGCGCATCGGCAACCGGTTGACCGCCCGGTACACATTTATTGGCGGCTTCACCTTCGGCAATCGACTTTGCATAGGGTAAACATCCATCCCGATGTCCACATAAACCGCATTGGGTTTGAGGAAGCAGGGCATCAATATTCTGGATGAGAGCAATTTGCGAATTCATGTAAAAACCACGGCTGCGAAGGGCGCAGAGAAAGCGAACAATAAACCTGAACCGCAGATTCTAGCATGTTTTCAAGCATTAAGCTTGTGTACAAAGTTGGACCATAATCTGCTTTATTTTTGGGCAAAATGGTCAATTTTAAATACATATTTGCTTACAAAAAATGGAATAATTTTTCAATTTTGATCAATCTAATTTATTGAAAATATGGATTAAATAAAGTTTTTTGAAAAAAACTATTGTAGATTGTTAACAAAAGATATTTAATATTTTGCGCCAAAATAAATCATTGATTGAAATTTTGCCCAATTTTGATCCAACATTCTGCTGAGGATTAAGCGTTGAAATATAACAGCCTTAACGATTTCCTAGATTACGTTAAAACACGTGATGCCTATCAACCAGAGTTTCTACAAGCAGTAGAAGAGGTGATGACCAGCCTGTGGCCATTCATTGAAAAGAATCCTCAATACGCTGCACATGGTCTGTTAGAGCGTTTAGTCGAGCCAGAACGTGCGATCCAGTTCCGCGTTTCCTGGGTAGATGATCAGGGTCAAACTCATGTGAACCGTGCGTTCCGTGTTCAATACAGCTCGGCAATTGGTCCATTCAAAGGTGGTATGCGTTTCCACCCGTCAGTGAACTTGTCTATCCTGAAATTCTTAGGTTTTGAACAGACTTTCAAAAATGCCTTAACTACTTTGCCAATGGGCGGCGGTAAAGGCGGTTCAGACTTTGACCCTAAAGGTAAATCTGAAGGCGAAATCATGCGTTTCTGCCAGGCGTTAATGATCGAGCTTTATCGTCATTTAGGTTCAGACACAGATATCCCGGCGGGTGATATTGGTGTAGGTGGCCGTGAAGTTGGCTATATGGCCGGTATGATGAAAAAGCTGAGCAATGACACTTCATGTGTGTTCACGGGCAAAGGCTTAACATTTGGTGGTTCTTTGGCACGTCCAGAAGCAACAGGTTACGGTACAGTTTATTTCGCTGAGGAAATGCTGAAAACTCGTGGCGACAGCTTCAAAGACAAAGTCGTAGCAATCTCTGGTTCAGGTAACGTCGCGCAATACGCTGCTGAAAAAGCCATGTTCCTGGGCGCGAAAGTGGTTTCACTGTCTGACTCTAACGGTACTGTGTATGTGAAAGATGGTTTCACAGACGAATTGCTGAAAGAAGTGATGGATCTGAAAAACATCAAACGTGGCCGTATCTCTGAATTTGCGTCTAAACACGGTTTTGAATACCTAGAAGGCAAACGTCCTTGGGGTATCAAGTGTGACATCGCGCTGCCATGTGCAACTCAAAACGAGTTAAACGGTGAAGATGCTGAGGTATTACTGGCTAACGGTGCAATCTGTGTGGCTGAAGGTGCCAACATGCCGTCTACTTTAGACGCAGTTGAGAAATTCGTTGAGGCGAAAATTCTGTATGCACCAGGTAAAGCATCAAATGCTGGTGGTGTAGCGACTTCTGGTCTGGAAATGTCTCAAAACGCATTACGTTTGGGCTGGACGTTTGAAGAAGTAGATGAGCGTTTACACGCAATCATGAAAGAAATTCACCGTAACTGCGTGAAATACGGTACTCAGGAAGATGGTACTGTTAACTACGTAGACGGCGCAAACATTGCAGGCTTCGTAAAAGTTGCTGATGCAATGCTGGCTCAAGGCGTATACTAAGTTTTAACTGCGTATAAGCTGAAAAAACCGAGGCACTGACCTCGGTTTTTTTTATGGGTTATTTTTTAAGATCTGCTGTTAATTGATCCGGCCAGTTTCAACCGTCATATCGTGTACATAGGCATATTTGGATTGATCAGCCGCCGGGTTTTTCAGTTCATAACGCTTGACCCGAATAATCTGGCGTTCATTCGGATTGTGCTGAAAGCCTTCAATTTGGTCATAGAATAAAATCCAGTCCTGATCAACTTGGGTTTTCAGACCCTGTTCATTGTATTTGACTTCGCGTACCTGCAAGCAGGTTTGTGGAGCAACGCCGGTACAGGCTTTGGTTTCCGGGGAAATTTCCAGGAAGATGGTTTCACCGGCCGACTGGTATTTGGTTTCCGGCGTCATTTTGCCCTGAAAAGTATGTTGCTGGCCATCTGCAGCGGTCAAGATTAAGCTCGGTTGTTGCGTATTTTTCATGTCCAGCTGCACGCTGACAGGTTTTTGGAACAGGGCAGCAGCAAAACGTTCCTGCTGCATGGCGCTGGCTTCACAGGCCATTTCGGTACTGATTAACATACCCACCTGTAACTGGTTGTTGTTAATCTGCCAGTTACCACCCATCTGGTTACAGCTGGTGCCAATACTTAAACGGCCATTGTCATTAAAATTCAGGGTCAGGGGTTTGGCTGCACCGGTATCTAAAGACCATTGGTAAGCGCTGACAATCTTATCGGTATTTTGTTGTTGTAATACAGACACTGCAAGATCTCCCGCACGTTGCAGATCACTACTCTGGCAAGCGGCCAAGCTTAAAGGGAAAAGTAAAATGGCTAAATATTTGAGTTTCATTTTATAAATAAAGCACTTATCGGAAATTCATCAGAATATAACCGATTTGCTATTTAAAAAAATGGATACATTTGCCCTTTTCCGGTTGCAAAATGTATCCATAAGTAATTTTTTGTTAATAAATAAGAAAAAGTTATGTTTGGTCGCGCTAGATTTTAGTCAAAACGGTAAATATCCATACCCAGTGCACCCATGGTAAAACTGCTATGCACAATACTAAAACGATGACCGGTGCCCATGCTAAAAAACAGGGGTGCCAGATGTTCGATAGTGGGATGGTTGCGATTGACATACGGAATGGTCGGCCAGTCCAGTACCGCATCATAGTCCTGATGTGCCAGTTTGCTGACCACATAATTACGGAAGGTCGAAGCCCATTCTGGCACCACGCTGTGCTGGTTGTCCCAAGATAGCTCTCTTAAATTGTGGGTAATACTACCTGAACCAATCAGCAGAATTTGGCGTTCTCGTAACACCGCCAAGGTCTGGCCAATTTTGTACAGATCTGCAGCTTGCAGATGCATCGGCAACGACACTTCAATTACCGGAATGTCGGCTTCAGGATACATATGCAGCAAAGGCATCCATACCCCATGATCGCGCGGGCGGGTGCTGTTGGCATGCGCATTAAAACCGGCATTGGCCAGTAGCTGTAATACTTCTTCGGCCAGCTCAGGTTGTCCCGGTGCCGGATAGCGAATCTGGTACAGCTCTTCCGGGAAGCCGCGGAAATCATGCCAGGTTTCTGGACGAATACCGGTGTTGACTTCAAGACTGCGACTTTCCCAATGCGCCGACATCACCACAATCGCCTGCGGTTTGGGCAGGTTGGTGCTTAAACGGGCAAGCGCCGGCCCGACCTGTTCAGGATTGAGCGCGAGCATAGGCGAACCATGCGATATAAATAAGCCGGGAAGGGTCTGTAAATTCATAATGAAAGCCTATGTCACGATTCTGATCCTATCATGTCAAAGCGACATGCTTTATTAAACCGGGTCGGGTTCAACAGAATGTTCTAAATACGAAACAATGGGTAGGGTTTTCTTAACCCGCCCGATGATAAGGATGATTATGGTTAATGCTCATGGCCCGGTACAGCTGTTCAATCAGCATCACTCGCACCAGTGGATGCGGAAGGGTCAGTTTAGATAAAGACCAGTGCCATGCTGCAGCTTTACGTACTGCTTCCGAATGACCATCCGGGCCGCCAATCGCCAAGGCAATATCATTGCCTTCCAGCATCCAGCCTTTCATGGTTTCAGCCAGTTTTTCGGTGCTGAATTCACGTCCACCCACTTCTAGTGCAATCAGGGTTTCATTGGCTTTCAGGGCATTTAAGATGCTGTCACCTTCAATCTGCCGGTATTTTAAAATATCGGCTTCTGAATCATTTTTGCCGCGTTTGGCCATCGGCAATTCAATAATCTGGGTTTGTACAAAAGGCTGTATACGTTTGAAATAATCTTCAAAACCAGTCAGTACCCAAGCCGGCATTTTTTGACCAATGGTCAGAATACGAATTTTCATAATAAAACAGGCAAGAAAATGAAAAGTAATTATAACCTTGAAAGCCGCTTGTGCAGGAGAAAAGACACAATTTGAAATTGTAATCTGTATGCTGCTGTTGCTTTAATGAGCCACAGGACAATAAAACCTGCTTTTGTATGGAACAATAATAAATGTGGTTATTTCAACAGATTAAAAACGGTTTAGGGATATTGGGTTGTACTTTGCTGCTGGGCTGGATGCAGCCGCTATCCGCCGCCATTTCATTATATGAACCGGCTGATCCGCAAAATTTGAAAGTCTATTTGCAGCAGATTATCGGGCCGCCGGGCGTGTACCGTAATCATAAAAATATTGAAGAATTGAACCGGGTTTCGGCCTGGATTAAAGAGCAGATGCGTTTATTCGGCATTCCATGCCAGTACCAGACTTATCCGGTGAATGGAAAAAGTTATCGCAATGTGGTCTGTCATTTAAAAGTGGGCCGTTCAGATCGGGTGATTTTAGGTGCGCATTATGATGTGCATGGCAACCAGAAGGGCGCTGATGACAATGCTTCCGGTGTGGCCGGATTAATTGAAATAGCGCGTATTTTAAGCCAGGAAAAAACCAAGCTGCCGCATAATGTCGAGTTTGTTTTTTATACCCTGCAAGAAGCACCGTATTATCAGACCGAGTTTATGGGCAGTCAGGTACATGCCAAATCTATTCTGGCCGAAAAAGAGCATATTCAGGCAGTCTATGTGCTGGAAATGATTGGCTACTATGATTCGCGTTTAATCCAGCAGTATCCGATGGGGTTAAAATGGATTTATCCAAGTCATGGCAATTATATTGCCGCGATCAGTAATTTTCAGTCCAATGCGCTGGGTGAGCAATACTGTCAGCAGATGCGCCTGTTAGATAAATTGCAGTGTGAACGGCTGGTGATGCCGGCGTTTGTCAGTGCAGCCGGGTTTTCGGATCATCGCAGTTATTGGCAGCATGATATTCCAGCACTGCTGATTACCGATACTTCGCATTATCGTAATCCGAATTATCATACCGAAAAGGATACGCTGGATACTTTAAATGTCACCAAAATGGGCCAGGTGATTGATGGGCTGATTCATCAACTGCTCGGGGCAACGCCATAAGCGGCCATAAAAAACGCAGCCCTGAAATAGAGTAGGACTGCGGTCAAACAGGCCATTCATCTGGAGTTTGAATGGCCATACGATGAGCAGGAATAAAGAAAGAAACTTACAGCAATATGCTCTGTATTATTATAGATGGAGATGAACGGAAATTTTTCAAGTGGAACATTTCATCACCCGAAAACAACAAAAGAGAGCCGAAGCTCTCTTTTGTGGAGAAGATATGAAGGCACCACTTAGTGACGTGCAGCCTTACCTTCTTCTACCGGTTTTACAATCGGCGCTTTCACCAGTGGTTTTGGCATTGAGGTTAATGCCAGCGGTAAAATCTCATCAATGGATTTCACTGCTTTAATTTCCAGACCGTCTTTGACGTTATCCGGAATTTCCGCCAGGTCACGGACGTTTTCCTGTGGAATAAACACCAGTTTAATACCACCACGGTGTGCGGCTAACAGTTTCTCTTTCAAGCCACCAATGCGCATAGCACGACCACGCAAGCTGGTTTCACCGGTCATGGCAATATCCGGACGGATTGGAATACCGGTAAAGGCTGATACCAGCGCGGTAGTTAGCGCCAGACCTGCCGATGGACCATCTTTTGGTGTTGCACCTTCAGGTAAATGCACGTGTACATCAGTTTCAGCAAAGACTGAAGATTCAATGCCTAAAGAGTCGGCACGGGTACGCACTACTGTCATGGCTGCTTTAATCGACTCCTGCATGACATCACCGAGTGAACCGGTGGTAATGAAAGTACCTTTGCCTTTCATGGTCGCCACTTCAATGGTCAGTAATTCACCGCCCACAGAGGTCCAGGCCAAGCCATTCACGCGACCCACTTCTGCTTCTTCTTCCGCCATGCCGAAGTCGAATTTGTGTGGACCCAAGTAGTCTGGCAAGTTGCCCGCGTTGACCTCAACCTGCAGGTTTTTGGCTTTTTTGCTGACCGCTTCTTTGACCACTTTACGTGCAATTTTAGAGACTTCACGTTCCAGGCTACGCACACCGGCTTCACGGGTATAACGACGTACAATGTCACGAATCGCTTCTTCATGTACGGTCAGTTCTTTGCCACGTAAACCGTTATTCTTGATGGCTTTTGGCACCAGGTAACGATCGGCGATATTCACTTTTTCTTCTTCGGTATAACCCGGAAGACGAATCACTTCCATACGATCCAGAAGTGCTTCAGGAATATTCATGCTGTTGGCGGTACAGATAAACATCACTTCAGACAGGTCCAGGTCCAGATCTAAATAGTGATCATTGAACTTGTTGTTTTGTGATGGATCGAGTACTTCCAGCATCGCCGAGGCAGGATCGCCACGGTAGTCTTGCGCCATCTTGTCAATTTCGTCGAGCAGGAACAGCGGGTTCTTGACGCCAACTTTGGTTAAAGACTGCACAATTTTACCCGGCATTGCACCAATATAGGTACGACGGTGACCACGGATTTCCGCTTCATCACGGACCCCGCCTAGCGCCATGCGCACAAATTCACGGCCAGTGGCTTTGGCAATTGATTCACCTAAAGAGGTTTTACCAACACCCGGAGGACCCACCAGACACAGAATCGGGCCACGCAGTTTTTTCACGCGTGATTGAACTGCCAGATATTCCACAATGCGTTCTTTGACTTCGTCCAGACCATAGTGATCGGCATCCAGAATTTCCTGCGCTTTATTCAGGTTGATGCTGACTTTGCTGGCCTTGTTCCACGGCGTATCCAGAATTACTTCAAGATAGTTACGGACCACCGCCGCTTCACTCGACGCCGGTTGCATGGCTTTTAACTTGCGCAGTTCAGATTCGGCTTTTTTACGCACGTGTTCTGGTAAATCAGCTTCGGCCAAACGTTTTTCAATTTCCGCAACGTCATCTTCCGCACCGCCATTCATATCGGAAAGTTCGCGCTGAATGACTTTCATTTTTTCATTCAGGAAGTATTCGCGCTGGTTTTTTTCCATCTGGCGTTTGACAGAATCATGCAGGGTTTGCTCAATCTGCTGTTCTTCAGACTGTTGCAGCAAATAGGTCATGAGTTCCTGTAAATGTGCTTCAAACTCGTCGTGTTCCAGGAATTTCTGTTTCACTTCGATATTCAGTGGAACGCGGGTCGCCACAAAAAACAGCAATTGCAGCAGGTCATCAATTTTGTTGACCGCAGCAATCAGTTCACGCGCATTACGTAATTTTGCTTCGGCATATTGTGCAAACAGGGCACGCAATTCGAGCACACGTGTGGCCTGAACCTCACTGTCTACCGCAACCGTCATTGGGCTTAACTGATGTTCTGCTTTTAGATGGTCCTCTTCTTCGATAATTTCGACCAGCTTCGAGCGATGTAGACCTTCAATCAGGACTTTGATGCAGTTCTCATCATTTTCGTGATTCACAACTTGCACAATCTTCGCGACAGTACCGTATTGATATAAATTGTCGTGATCAATTTCTTCTGTAAGCGAATCTTTTTGCGCAACTACAAATACTAGATTGTCACTGTTACGAGCCACATCAACTGCATTGATCGATTTTTCACGACCTACAAATAGCGCAATTTGCATGTGCGGATAAACCACCACGTCACGTAGCGCTAAAAGCGGTAATACACTTGGAACCTGAGGCTCTAAGGTTTGTTCATTCATAATAATTTCAGACATGGGCACTCCTAATGAGTGACAACGGTGTTGCCATGTTTTTTATAGTGATGGGTAATTTAAAAATTACAAGGGCCGAAGTCTATAAATTGTTGGAAATTTAGCTAAGTTGATGATTTTAATTTATTGTTAATGATTATAAATCGCAAACTTGCGCTGAAAAGAATACTGGAAATGTGGACTGATCAGGGCATCTAGCGGCTGATCCCAGGCCTCACGCGCCAAAGGAATATCCACAATCTGGAAATCATGACACAGGCCGACCCGCAGCGGTGTGGTCGGGGCGCTGGCCAGCGTTTTATCATAATAGCCGCCGCCCATTCCAATCCGGGTTCCGCGTCGGTCACAGGCCAGTAAAGGCATCAAGAGCAGATCAAGTTCGGAGACATGCCGGCCACGACTGGCCATCGGTTCCTGCATACCCAAACGATGGTGAGCAAAGCGTTTATTACGATATTGACCTTGCTGGATACGCTCCCAGACCAGCCGGTCATTCATATTACAGATCATTGGTAAATACACCTGTTTACCTTGGGCAAAACAGAGTTCAATGATTTTAGTGGTATGAATTTCACCAAAGGCATGTAAATACACGCCAATTTTCTGAGCCTGCCGATACGCCGGCCATGCACGTAACCGCTGCAATACCTGCTGCTCAGCCTGACGTTGCTGAAAGCGGTTTAACTGGCGGCGTTGTTTGCGCAGCTGTTTACGGAGCTGGATCAGGTCGTGGGTCACAGAGCAGGGCATAAAAACAAGTGGTGCCCGCAGTTTAATCCTTTCTGCACAACTTGCAAAGGGAGCAGGACCGTTACAGATTTTCACTAATAAGATGTATTGCAAAAACCGGAGCTTATTGATGCTCGATCTGCAAGATCAAATGGGCTTCCGTCGGATTTTACAGCAAGCGGATAGATTTCTAGGGCCTGTTGTCTTTATGCTGATGCAGTGTTGATACGTGAGTATGACAAGAACAAATTAAAAATGAACACATGGTTAGGAAAACAATAACATGGACTATAAAAATACCCTGCGTAAATATCTGCTGCCGGCCGTTTGTGCTGTCACGGCACTCAGCGCTAGCGTTGCTCAGGCAGCATCTACAGAAATGCCTGCACCGGCCAATTCCAAACAGGTTTTCTTTGTTGGCAATAACTGGGATGGAACGGTCACAGTGATTCGTCCTTCCGGTGATTTTGGCAAAGTGGGCGTGGTCAATATGATTCCTGACCGCAAAGAACGCTTATTAGAAATTCATTTAAATCCAGTGAAATTAATTGCCTACACTTACATTCAACAAACTGCAGGTGAGGGCAATGACCAGTTGGTGGATGATATGTATTCCACCCCAGATGGACAATCCATTGTAGCTTCACGTCCAAGTTTTGCCGATGTGGTATCCATCAACATTAAAACGGGCAAAATTAATTGGCGTACGCCAGTCGAAGGTTTCCGTGCAGACCACATGGCGGTTTCACCAGATGGGTAGCGTGTTGCTGTGTCGGCATCGTCAGGTAATGTGGTGCATGTCTTAGATATTCATACAGGTAAAGAATTGGGGCGTTTTGCAACAGGGGATAAACCGCACGAAAATATTTACTTTGCAGGTGGAACGAAAATCTTAAACTCTGCGATTGGTAACGTAGAAACCTCAATGGATGCACAGTGGCAAGACTTCACCAAAGGTAAGCGCTTTATTACCATTGCCGATGCCAATACCTATAAGGTACTGAAAAAAATTGATTTGCGTCCGGCTTTAGATGCTTTTGGACGTAAAGACCTGTCGAACTCGGTACGTCCGATGGTGTTCAGTAAAGATGAAAGCAAGCTCTATGCGCAGGTATCTTTCTTTAATGGTCTGGTCGAATATGATTTAAATCAGGACAAGATTACTCGCATCGCCCAGCTGCCGGGCAGTAGCACTATTCCTAAAGACCGGACCAAATGGGTCAATGACTCGCGCCATCATGGTTTATCCATTAGTGCCGATGGGGAAAAGCTCTGTGTAGCAGGCACCATGGATGACTATGCCACTATTGTGGACCGGCGCACCTTACAGGCCACTCAGCTCATTCCGGCCGGTAAACCGTATTGGGCTACGCGCAGTCCAGATGGCAGAAGCTGTGTAATTTCAGAAAGTGAAACCGATGTGGTCACGGTGATTGACTTCGCTACAGGAGAAAAAGTCCGCAGTGTGCCAGTGGGGAATCACCCACAGCGAGTACGTTTGGGTTATGCACCAAGCGATTGGTCGACGCCGTAATTTTTAAGCCGATCATAACAGGCAAAACATACTAAAGAGCTCAAGACGATATTTGAATTGAGCGCATTTTAGAATGGTTTACCTATGGAGCGTGCACATGAAAGGGACTCGATGGCTCGGTATTGGCTTTTTTGTTTTGGCTGTCGCGGTGTTGTTTACCGTGGTGTATATGTTTCAACCGCCGAATAAGACTGTTTCGGAAACAGTATGGGTGAAACCGAACGCAGCTTCCACAGAGATAGAAACAACGCAAAGTCTATTTTCAGATGAATCTGAAAATGTAATTGAAACAAACGCTATGCTAGAGCGTGCTGCGGTATCTGCAGTTGAAATGCAGCAATTAATCCAGCAACGTGATCAGTTGTATTTAGGCTTTGAGCAAATTAGTACAGGGTTAAGCCAAGGGCAAAAACCTGATTTAAACCGTGTACAAAGTATGTTGCTACAGCAGGAACAATTGGTACAAGCAGGCGTATTAAGAGCAGAAGATGCAATGAACTATAGCCAGTTCTTAAAGCAAATTTTACCTGAAATTGCAGGGCAAATTGATTTGCATATTTCGCGTTTAAAACGTCTAAACGTGGGGTGACAGGCTAAGCCCACAGATAAGCTTATGATCTGCTGTTATAAATACACGATAATGCCATTGTTGCAGTCAACAATGGCGTTATTTTTTTGTCTAAAATATTCTTTAACCAACATGTTTTCTAAACCGAATAGCGGCCACTTGAGCTGAATTTATCTACGATTCATTTTATCAAGCGTTCAATTCATCTTAGAAGAAAGCACACTGATTCCATTGTATTGGACTAAAGTTGTATAAAGCTGTGCGAAATAAATTTGGTTTTTCCCTCCTTTTAAAAACTACAGAAAAAACAAAGTTTAAATTTTTCTTCACCGCATTTTTTATGCTGCAAACATAGATCATCTTAATTTAAATTGGTATGACCATTTAAATAAATAATCAGACCAATATTGACATTTATTTGTATAAAACTATTATTTGTTGCAAATATTGAGGGTATTTTGATTTTTATTTCAATATTGGTCAGACCAAAATTAGAATTTTATCTATATGCTTAGACCTATGTTTACGTTTGAGTGAGCATTTCAAGGAGATGACAATGCTTCAACATTGGCAACAGATCTACGATCCAATGGCAAATATTTGGATTTCGAGTCTTATTGCATTAATCCCGATTATCTTTTTCTTTCTGGCATTGGCTGTATTTCGCTTAAAAGGAAGTGTTGCGGGAACAATTACGGTTATTTTGGCGTTATTAGTGTCGTTATTTGCCTATGGCATGCCTGCACCAATGGCTTTTGCTTCATTGATCTATGGCTTTTTCTACGGTTTATGGCCAATCGCATGGATTATTATTGGCGCATTATTTTTATATAAAATCTCTGTAAAAACAGGGCAGTTTAACATTATTCGCTCATCTATTCTGTCAATTACAGAAGATCAGCGTCTCCAGATGCTACTAGTGGGCTTCGCGTTTGGCACATTTTTAGAAGGTGCAGCGGGCTTTGGGGCGCCAGTGGCAATTACTGCTGCTTTGTTGGTGGGTTTGGGTTTTAAACCTTTATACGCTGCGGGTTTATGTCTGATTGTGAACACCGCACCTGTTGCGTTTGGCGCAATGGGGATTCCAATTATTGTGGCGGGTCAGGTTTCGGGTGTTGAAACCATGGAAATTAGCCAGATGGTTGGACGTCAGTTGCCATTTATGGTGCCTATTGTGCTGTTCTGGATCATGGCAATTATGGATGGCTGGCGTGGTGTGAAAGAAACTTGGCCTGCGGTATTGGTGGGTGGTGGTGCTTTTGCAATTGCACAATACCTGACCTCTAACTTTGTTGGACCAGAGTTGCCAGATATTACTGCTGCAATTGCATCGTTGGTGAGCTTAACAGTACTGTTTAAATTCTGGCAGCCAAAACACATTTTCCGTTTTAGCGATGCAGACACAAAAGTGGATGCCAACTTAGTTGCAGAACAACAGCAAAAATACAGCATCGGGCAGATTGTGAAAGCATGGTCACCCTTTGCAATTTTAACGGTGATGGTTACGATTTGGAGCATCAAACCGTTCAAAGATTTATTTGCTAAAGATGGTGCAATGCATGATTGGGTCATTTCCATCAAGGTGCCATTTTTACATCAACTGGTACAAAAAATGCCGCCTGTGGTGGCAGACGTCAAAGACTACGATGCCATCTTCAAGTTTGACTGGCTGAGTGCCACGGGTACTGCAATTATGATTGCGGCTTTCATCACCATCATTTATTTAAAAATGAAACCACGTGAAGCGGTGAAAACCTTTGCAGAAACCATCAATGAATTAAAAACACCGATTTATTCCATTGGTATGGTGCTGGCTTTTGCTTTTATTGCCAATTATTCAGGTATGTCTGCCACCTTGGCATTGGCTTTGGCTCATACAGGTAATGCCTTTACTTTCTTCTCGCCATTTTTAGGCTGGATTGGGGTATTCCTGACTGGTTCAGACACATCAGCCAATGCGTTATTCGCAGCCTTACAAGCCACAACTGCACAGCAAATTGGTGTGCCAGAAGTATTACTTGTTGCCGCCAATACCAGTGGTGGTGTTACAGGAAAAATGATTTCGCCGCAATCGATTGCAATTGCCTGTGCGGCTGTTGGTTTAGTCGGTAAAGAATCGGATTTATTCCGCTTTACCGTGAAACACAGTATCACGTTCACCGTAATGATCGGTATTATTATCACTCTACAAGCTTATGTGTTCCCATGGATGATTCCATAACCACATGCACAAGAGGATAGCCGCATGAAAGTTTCCGACAAAGTTGTACAAGACCTGCGCACACTGGTTGAAAAAAATCAGATGCAAGTCGGAGACCGATTGCCTGCCGAAAGAAAGTTATGTGAACAACTCGGGGTTTCCCGTTCCTCTTTGCGTGAAGCCATTCAGCAATTGACCAGTCAGGGCATGCTGGTCAGCAAAGTTGGAGCGGGTACTTTTTTGCAACAGCTACCCACCAATTGGTCGCAATATCAAATTGTGCAGCCTTTAAGTAACCTGATTGATGAAGACCCTGCTTATCGTTTTGATGTGCAGGAAGCTCGAATGGTGCTTGAAGGTGGTACGGCATGGTATGCCGCACAGCGGGCAACTGCTGAGGATTTGAAAAACATCCGTGCCTGTTATGAGCAAATCGCCCATTTTCAAATTTTAGGTGATGACGATCAGGCAGCAATTGCCGATGCCAAGTTTCATTTGGCAATTGCCGAAGCATCGCACAATTTGGTGCTCATTCAAATGATGCGTGGCTTATTTGATTTGTTGCAATACAACGTAGTTTTGGGCAGACGCAAAGTCTATACCGAAGCCCACCGTTTCGATCAGTTGCACGATCAACACTTTCAAGTGATGGATGCAATTGAACGCCAGGATCCAGAAGCTGCCCGTTCGGCAGTGTGTGGACATATTGAATTTGTAGTTCAACAAGTACGCATGATAGACGAGGAAGATGCGCGTCGTCAGCGTGCGAGTCGATTAAACAGGATAGCGCCATGATTATTTCTTCTGCGAATGATTACCGCGAAGCAGCGAAACGCCGTTTACCGCCATTTTTATTTCACTATATTGATGGAGGTGCGTACGCGGAACAAACGCTGAAAAGAAATGTGGAAGACCTTTCACAGATTGCCTTGCGCCAACGTGTTTTGAATGACATGTCGGCTTTGAGTTTAGAAACCACCTTATTTAATGAAACCTTGTCAATGCCTGTGGCTTTGGCACCTGTGGGTTTAACGGGCATGTATGCGCGCCGTGGTGAAGTGCAGGCTGCAGTTGCAGCTGACAAAAAAGGTATTCCGTTTACTTTATCTACCGTGTCGGTGTGCCCAATTGAAGAAGTGGTGCCTGCCATTTCACGCCCAATGTGGTTTCAATTATATGTATTACGTGACCGTGGTTTTATGCGCAATGCCTTGGAACGTGCCAAAGCAGCAGGCTGTTCAACCTTAGTCTTTACGGTAGATATGCCTGTGCCTGGCGCACGTTATCGTGATGCACATTCGGGCATGAGTGGTCCAAATGCTGCTATGCGCCGCTATATGCAGGCAGTGATGCATCCAAACTGGGCATGGGATGTTGGCTTACTAGGTCGTCCGCATGACTTGGGCAATATCTCTAAATACTTAGGCAAACCAACAGGACTTGAAGATTATATTGGCTGGTTAGGCAATAACTTTGACCCATCTATTTCATGGAAAGACTTGGAGTGGATTCGTGAATTCTGGGATGGCCCAATGGTCATTAAAGGCATTTTAGACCCAGAAGATGCTAAGGATGCTGTTCGTTTTGGGGCTGATGGAATTGTGGTGTCCAATCACGGTGGTCGTCAGTTAGATGGTGTGCTCTCGACTGCACGTGCTTTACCGCCAATAGCTGATGCAGTAAAAGGAGATCTAAAAATTCTAGTGGATTCAGGTATTCGTAATGGCCTAGATGTGGTGCGCATGTTGGCGATGGGTGCGGATACTTGTATGCTCGGACGTGCCTTTATTTATGCACTAGGTGCAGCAGGTGGGGCGGGTGTGAGTAATTTACTCGAATTGATTGATAAAGAAATGCGAGTCGCAATGACCTTAACGGGTGCTAAAAACATTCAAGCGATTAACTCAGATTGCTTGGTACAACTTGAGCGTGAACTGAAAGGCTAAATTGCCAACAGGAGCGATCAATCCATCAACCGATGCATTTGGCTGAATCGCTTAATTGTATTTTTCACCTTGTTTCAGGACTTGTACACTATGCCACAGACAATTTCTTCTGCAACACAATTTGATGCTGCAGCAACCCTCAAAAACTTGGTCGATATTGTGGGAAAAGCGCATGTATTGACCCATGAATCAGATACTCGTTTATATCGTCAAGGGCGACGTTTTGGCGAAGGACAGGTTTTTGCGGTGGTCACGCCAGGTTCTTTATTGCAGCAGTGGCAAGTGTTACAAGTGGCTGTGGCGGCTGATTGCATTATTATTATGCAAGCTGCTAATACTGGACTCACGGGTGGTTCTACCCCTTTTGGTGATGACTATGATCGTCCTGTAATTTTGATCAACACCCAACGTTTAAAAGGTATTCAGCTCATCAACGATGCCAAGCAAGTGATTTGCTTGCCTGGTGCAACATTGGATGCTTTGGAACAGCAATTGGCGCCGCATCAGCGTGAGCCACACTCAGTCATTGGTTCATCTTGTATTGGCGCTTCAGTGTTGGGTGGGGTATGTAATAATTCAGGTGGTGCATTGGTCAGACGTGGTCCTGCCTATACTGAGTTGGCCTTATATGCACAAGTCGATGCACTGGGCGAGTTGCAACTCATCAATCATTTGGGGGTGAATTTAGGGAACTCGCCAGAAGAAATTTTAACCAAACTTGAGCAACAACAATATCGCCCTGAAGATATTGAATATTCGGAACATTGTTGTGCTTCAGATCAGCGTTACGTGCATGATGTTGCCCAAGTCGATGCCGATACGCCTGCACGGTTTAATGCCGACCCGAGCCGTTTGTTTGAAGCTTCGGGTTCGGCAGGTAAAGTCTGTGTGTTTGCAGTGCGTTTGGATACGTTTGAGAAAATTCCGAGTCAGGTGTTTTATATCGGCAGCAATCAGCAGGATGATTTAACCGCGATTCGCCGTTTTTTATTACGTGATTTGCCGCGTGTACCGATTGCTGGCGAGTATATTCATCGAGATGCCTATGACATTGGTGCAGAATATGGCAAAGACAGCTTCTTGTTTATCGAGAAGTTTGGCACCAGTAAAGTACCTGCAGCTTTTGCCATGAAAGACAAAGTTGATGGTTTTCTAACCCGTTGGGGCATGCGTGGATTGTCGGATAAAGTTTTGCAAATGTTCACGAAACTACTGCCAAATCATTTACCAGAACGCATGAACCAATTTCGTGATTTGTATGAACATCATTTAATTTTGCGCATTGAGCAGCAAGATGTTGCGGCAGTACAGCAGTTTTTAATGGATTATTTTATCACGCGCAATTCCGGCAGTTTTTTTCTATGTAATGAAGATGAAGGCCGCAAGGCTTTTCTGCATCGCTTTGCAGTGGCAGGTGCTGCAATTCGTTATCGTGATACACATCGAAATGAAGTGGAAGACATTGTTGCTTTAGATATTGCGTTAAGACGTAATGATCAGCAATGGGTTGAAACCTTGCCCGAAGAGTTGGAGCAGGCGATTATACATAAGTTGTATTATGGTCATTTTTTATGTCATGTCTTTCATCAGGACTATATTATTAAAAAAGGCGTAGACCCGTTGGCGATGGAACATCAAATGTGGTCATTGCTTGATGCACGTGGGGCAGAGTATCCTGCAGAGCATAATGTTGGGCATTTATATGTGGCGAAGCCTGCCTTAAAGCAGCATTATCAAAAATTGGATCCGACCAATTGTTTTAATGTGGGCATTGGGCATAGCTCTAAATTAAAAGCTTGGCGTTAAATAAGGATGAAAACTGAGCAGTGAAACTGATTCTAAAGAAAGATGGATATGTTTAAGTTAGATAGCAAACTGCTACAGATTTTTTACTATGTATATAAATTAAAAAATGTGTCTGCAGCAGCAGATGCATTGGGCATGAGTCAGCCTGCGGTTAGTAACTGTTTAAATAAAATTCGTCAGCATTTTAATGACCCATTATTTTTAAGGGTTGGCAATGAAATGTTGCCTACAGAGTTGGCGAAACAGATTTTTTCACCGATTAGTGAAATTATTAATAAAATTGAAACGGTCAATAATTTTAAAGTCGATTTTGATCCGACACATTCCGATCAATTATTTACCTTGGCAATGACCGATGTTTCGCATTTGGTTTTATTGCCAAAACTGACCAAGTTTTTAAAAAAATATGCACCTTCAGTGCGGATTAAAATTCGTCCTATTACCCGTGAAACCAGTTATCAAATGGCAAATGGTGAAATTGATTTTGCGATTGGTTTTTTACCTGAGTTAGAGCAGGGTTTTTATCAGCAGCAATTATTTTTACAATATTATGTGGTGATTAGTCGTAAAGATCATCCACGTATTTGTGAAAAAAGTTTAGATGTTGAAGCTTATATTCGTGAATCGCATGTCGATGTAGATACCAGTATAGGTCACTACCATATTGAAAATGAATTAAGCAATCGTGGTTTAAGACGTAATATTCTAATGAGTATCCCAAGTTATTTAGGGGTCGGTTTAATTGTGCAAGAAACCGATATGATTGCGACAGTGCCTTATTATTTAAGTGAGGTGTTATTGGCACGCGGGAATTTACAAGTAGTGAGTGCGCCTTTGAATTTTCCAACCTATCCTGTACGACAATATTGGCATACGTCTTGTCATCACCAAACCAGTCATCAGTGGTTAAGAAAAGTGATTTTTGATTTGTTTAGTCAGCATCCTTAATTAATCGTATTTAAAGTAAAATTTTTATAATTTTTTAAATTATCATTCGCTAATTCCCTCATCTTCAAAAGAGCAGGCTAGGCTGAGGGAATTAGTGATTCTTTTTTATAAGGCAATAAAACTAAATTTCTGCCCACGATTTTGATTGCAGCTATACATTTTCATTTTTCCAT
>NZ_JAYJLP010000026.1:0-28385 GCF_051949055.1 Acinetobacter sp. Brlt_5 | reverse complement strand
CACCTTCGGGTGGCTTTTTTATGTCCTTCATAATTGCTTGACTTGCTATTTCTCAGCGGATACAAGCGCTTTAAGATTGCAATCAGGCAAGGGCAGGGCGGTTGAGACAGCACATAAAAAACCTGACCAGGAACAATCCGGGTCAGGTTTTTTTAGAAGATGACGCGAAGACTTATTCGTCTTTAGAGGGTTTGATTCTGCCCAGTGATTCACGATCTGTAAAGGCGCGGCGACGGCTACGCTGCCATGGTAGCGGACGTTCCAGGGTTTCTGGGACTTCACCACTCATCGAGCGCAGACGTAAATGCAGGGCTGCCTGTGCCATCAGGTTGGCCGATACCGGCGCGGTAATAAAGGCAAACAGGGTAATCAGCACTTCTGCAAAACCGAAGCGACCCAGATAAGCTGAATAAATAATGGCAGCAATCAGGAAGCTGCCCAGACCTAAGGTACTGGACTTGGTCGGGGCATGCAGGCGCATAAACAGGTCCGGCAGACGAATCATGCCAATTCCGCCGACCAGCATAAAGAAGGTGCCGATTAACAGGAAAATGGAGACCAGGATTTCCATCATCAGTTGCATGCTGTTCTCCTAATCAATCACGTGGCCAGAGGTGAAGTAACGGGCCAGGGCAGCGGTTGAAACAAAGCCTAGCATCGCCACCAGTAACGCACCTTCAAACAGTGAAGTACTGGTCCAGTAAATGCCCAGCACCACAATCAGACAGGTCGCATTTAAGAACAGGGTATCTAGCGCCAGCAGACGGTCGACAATTGACGGTCCCATAATCAGACGAATCAGGCACATAAACATCGAGCCGGCAATGGCAATCAGGCAGATGCCGAGCGCATAAGGTAATATCATCATGAGGCCATTCCTGTCTTGACGTTAAAGATTTCAATCAGCGGCTGTTCATAACGGCTCTTGATCAGGGCAATTTCAGCTTCTTCGTCATCTGTACTTAAGGCATGCACCAGAATATCGCCGCGGTCCTGGTCAATACCGGCCGTGACCGTCCCTGGCGTGGTGGTAATGATCATCGCCAGCAAGGTGTTGACCTGTTCATGCTCGGTCTCCAGCGGTACACGGAACCATTTCGGATGCAGCGCATTGGTGGGTCCCAGCACCTGTTTGGCGACGCGGATATTGGACAGGATAATATCCCAGACCACCACCCAGAATAGTTTAAAGGCTGGCACCCAGTGGATATTCGGGGTGCGGGCAATAAACGGTTTGACCATCAGTGGAATCAGGATACTCAGGATCAATGCCATCAGCAGATTGCCGGCAGAAACACTATGTGCCAGTAACAACCAGCTAATGGCCACAATCACCGAAACAAAGGGATGTGGCAGCCAGATATCCCAAAACGATGTCTTTTGCATAGTTATGGCTCCATAGGTTTAAGTTGTGGCAGGTCGTTGCTTGCGGCGTCCTGCTCAATCTGCTGATTGATCTGACGTTGTTTATAGTCCGAAATATGCTCACCTTCCAGTGTATTTGGACTGATTACATACGGAATCAGCTTGGCATTCGGGTCCGGTTTTTCACCACTGTATTTGGTTTCTGGCAAATAGTTTGGATCATAAGGCTGGACGCTAATCACCTGACCGGTTTCATCCTGCTTTAACACCGCCATTTCATACAGACGGTTGTTCTGCATTTGCTGGGCCGTGCTAAAGGCATAACGCTGGATTGGATTAGCAAAAACCACATAAGCCACCAGTGCTGCCAATAACAGGTAAATGGCCTTGTCATTGCCTTTGGGTGCCTTGGCTGGCAGGGCCTGGTAGCTGTGATAGGCGTCATTGTCCGGATCATCTTCAGGACGCGATGCGCGCCAGAACAGGATAAAGCCAACCCGGGTCAGGGCCAGAATACTGAGTAAACCAACTAGCAGCACCACGGCAATAATAATGCCCTGATAAGGCGCATCAGCCGTGGCCTGTAACAAGAATACTTTACCGAGGAAGCCACTAAAAGGCGGCAGGCCGGCAATCATCAGTGCAATCAGCAGATAGGTAATTGACATCACTTTATGCTGTTTCATTTGCGGGGCGATATTAAAGTGATCCTTAAATTCACCGCGCTGCGCCGTGACCCAGCCGCAGAACAGATAGAAGGCCGCGGCAATTAAGGTACTGTGTACCAAGTAATACAGCGCTGCCGTCCAGGCCTGGGTGCTAAACAGGGCAATCGCAATCAGGATGGTGCCAATCGACGACAGCATCATAAAACCGACAAAACGGCGTAAGCGTTCTGCCCCAATTGCGCCGATGACGCCATACAGCGAGGTAATCAGGCCAATTGGCAATAACCAGTTGCTGAGAATTTTCTGGCTCAGTTCATCATCAAAGACCGTCCCATTGACCCTTAAAATCGCATAAATCCCGACCTTGGTCATAATGGTAAAAATCGCCGCCACAGGGGTAGCTGCTACGGCATAGGTTTTCGGTAACCAGAAGCCGACCGGCAGCATCGCCGCTTTAATCCCGAACACAATAAACAGGATCAAGCCGCCGACCACCGCCAGACGATGCTGATCTTCTGCCAGCGTCGGTATTAAACGGGCCACATCGGCCATGTTGAGGCTGCCGACACTGCCGTAAATCATACCCAGACCAATCAGGAACAGTGCTGAAGCCAGCAGGTTGATGGTGACATAATGCACCCCAAGCTGAAAGCGCGGTTTGCCCTGACTGTGCAGCAAGAGTACATATGAAGCCAGCAGCAGCACTTCAAAAAATACGAACAGGTTAAATAAATCGCCGGTGAGGAAAGCCCCGCACAAGCCCATCATCAGGAAATGGAACATGGCATGGAAATAGCGACCACGTTCATCCCATTGCTGGCAGGCGAACCATAGCACTGGCAAGGCCAGACCGTAGGTCAGTACCAGCATTAGTGCAGACAGCTGATCCAGCACCAGTACAATCCCGAATGGAGCCGACCATTCTGACAGGTTGTAGACAGTAATCTGGCCGGTTTTGGCCAGCATCAGATAGCTGATCGCCAAACCCAGTCCGAGAATAGTGGAAATCAGGCTGATGCCACGACGCCACGGCTGGCGCCAGTCATACGACAGCGAACCCGAACCCGGGTTGCCCAGCAGCACTAGAATAAAACCGGTAAAGGCCGGCAGCAGGATGCTGAGAATAGGAGTGTGTTGCGCCCAGAATTGGATAAAGTCATGCATTATGGCTCATCCTCACGTGGGTCAAGTAAAGCAGGATCATCTTTGGCATCCACATGGTCGGTTCCCGATTCATAACGGCTGCGTAAGGCCAGCTGCACCACAAAGGCAGTGGTGGCAAAGCCAATTACAATAGCAGTCAGCACCAGTGCTTGCGGTAAAGGGTCGGTGGATTGCGCCGCCGTGGTTAAAATGGCCGGCGCATTCAGCTGAATCCGCCCCATGGCGAACAGGAAAATATTGACTGCATAACCAATCATGGCCAGGCCCAGTACCACCGGAAAGGTACGTGCCCTTAAGATCAGGTACACGCCGGTGGCGACCAGTAAACCTACAGAGGTTGCGACTAAAAATTCGATACTAATCATGCTTACCCCCGAGGAATTGGACCAGACATACTGGAGTGACGCGAGTCGCCCAGCACGGAAATCAGCAACATGGTTGCCCCGACAACGGTAACGTAAACTCCAACATCAAACAGTGCCGCTGAAGCCAAATGCAGTTCACCAATCACCGGCGGATTGACATAAATATGTGCACTGGTCAGGAATGGACGGCCCCAGAACCAGGCTGCAATCCCGGTCAGGCCGGCAATGGTCAGACCGGAACCAATCCAGATTTCATATAAACGTCCGGATTTGGCTTTCAGCATTTGCTCGGTTTGGTCCTGACCAATGGCAATGTACTGAATGATCAGTGCCATTGATGTGACCAGTCCGGCAATAAAGCCACCGCCTGGCAGATTGTGCCCGCGCAGGAAAATATACAGGCTGACCACTAAGGCCACCGGTAAAATCCAGGAAGCGGTCATGCGCAGCATCAGTGGAGATGGGTTAAAACGATAGGTCAGGCCCTGCGTCATGGTGGTGCCGTGGGCACGCATCCCATCCATCAGGCAGAGGGCGCCAATGGCAGCAATACCGAGTACGGTAATTTCGCCGAAGGTATCGAAACCACGGAAGTCGACCAGAATCACGTTGACCACGTTGGTACCGCCGCCCAGTGGAATTGACTGCTGATTAAAGAACCATGAAATCGAGTTGTGATCACGGGTCATGATTAACCAAGCCAGCCAGCTAATACCAGCACCGGCCAGAATTGCAATCCCGGCATCGCGCCAGCGGCGGGTGCTGCTTGATTCATACGGGGTTAATTGTGGCAGCAGCGACAGGCTCATCAGTAACAAGACGGTGGTCACCACATCGACGGTAATCTGGGTTTGAGCCAGATCCGGAGCCGACAGGGTTACAAAGATCATGGTTACCACCAGACCGACGGCGCCACTGATCAGGACAGCTTTAATCCGTTCATGATGGAACCACAGCATCATCCAGCAGGCACTGAATAACAGCAGCCACAAGACAATGGCAATTGCAGGTGCCTGGGTCAGCTCACGCGTACCGGTACCAATCCCCTGATTCAGCAGCGGCACCGACACCAGTGCAATGGTAAACACCAGAATCCAGAACAGATAACTTTGTAGGGAGCCGTTTTCGGTCAGGCGTTTAAAGCGGCGCGAGTTCAGCAATAGGCCTTTTAAGAACAGGTCAAATAACACCCGTCCCTGTAAGCGGCCCAATGCCGGATCAAGATCAATCTCGCGGATACGGCCGCCTTTGGCCAGGGCAAAATACATCACCAGACCGCCCACCAGCGCAATCACACTCATTAGCAATGGCAGGTTCAAGCCGTGCCAGATGGCCAGATGGGTGCCTTCAAAATTCATCAGCTGGGTACTGGCACGGGTGGTGCTATTGACCAGATGCTCAACCAGCAGGGCAGGGAACAGGCCGACCGCAATACATAAAATCGCCAGAATCAGGGCCGGTGCGCGCATACCCATTGGCGGCTCATGTGCATCTTTATTGGGTACGTCTTTGCCAATCGGGCCATCGAAGAACACGCCATGCACTAAACGTACTGAATAGGCCACGGCAAAAATACCAGCCAGTGTCGCGACAATTGCCGAGATCACCACCACCGGTCCGCTTAAATTGGCCAGCAGTTCGGTAAAGAACATTTCTTTGGACAGGAAGCCGTTGAATAGCGGTACACCCGCCATCGACGCGGCCGTAATCATGGTCAGCGTACCGGTAAATGGTAATAGCTGCCATAAGCCACTCAGTTTGCGTAAATCACGGGTGCCGGATTCATGGTCAATAATCCCGGCAATCATGAACAGCGCCGCTTTAAAGGTGGCGTGGTTAATAATATGGAAAATGGCTGCAGCTACGGCCAGCGGAGAACCAATCCCGAGCAGGCAGACAATCAGGCCCAAATGGCTGATGGTGGAATAGGCCAGCAGACCTTTCAGATCTTCTTTGAAAATGGCAAAGAAAGCCGCGATACACAGGGTAAACAGACCAACAAAGGTGACCAGATTATGGTACAGCGCCGCGCCGGCAAAAATTGGCAGCAGACGCGCCAGCAGGAAAATTCCGGCTTTCACCATGGTCGCGGAGTGCAGATAGGCCGAGACTGGCGTTGGCGCCGCCATGGCATTCGGCAACCAGAAATGGAACGGGAACTGGGCACTTTTGGTAAAGGCGCCGAGTAAAATCAGCAATAAACTGGGTACAAACAGCGCATGGCTTTGAATCTGATCGGTCATGGTCAGAATCTGGTCTAGCTCATAGGTGCCGGTGATCTGTCCGAGCAGGACAAAACCACCGAGCATAGCCAAGCCACCCATGCCGGTAATGGTCAGGGCCATACGTGAGCCGCGTTGAGCCGCTTCGTAATTGCTCCAGTAACCCACCAGCAGGAAGGAGGAAATACTGGTCAGTTCCCAGAACACCAGCAGGATAATCAGGTTATTCGACAATGAAATCCCGAGCATGGCTGCCATAAACAGCATGAGCAGGAGATACAGTTTGCTGAGGGAGTTTTTGGGGCTTAAATAATAATAAGCATAAATAAAGATGAGGGTACCGATACCGGTAATCAGCAAAGAAAATAATAAACCTAAAGCATCCAGGCGAAAGCTTAAATCAATCCCTAACTGGGGTAGCCACGACCATGACTGAATGATGGTGGCGCCATTAAAGACATCCTTTGCTTGAGTCAGTAACAGGATCAGACTGCTTAAACTGACTCCTATCGCCCCTAAAGCCGTTACCCCGCGTGAGAATTGCTTCAGCCACGAGACAAGGGTTGTGCCAAGTACCAGCGGTAGCAATATAATAATCGATAGCACACTCGTATCCATTGTCTTGATAGGTTCAAAACCTAAGGGTGAATCTTATCTTTCAAGGATTACAGGAATGCAAGGAGCAGTCCAAAATACTCAATCTTGAAAGCCGAAAAATAGAATTATGTCTAAATAAACAAGTTGTGTTGCGCAACTTGAGAAACTTATAGCAAATCGGATTTTACTATAAAAATATAAATCTGATTGATTTTATTACATGAATAAAACAACATCAATTTGTTTTTGCGCACACGGCAGACATTATACGCCGCCGAACTTTTTTCAGGATGAAATTGTTAGATCAGACCGGATTTTTTCGGCTGATTTTCCGATATTCCCCTCTATTCAAAGCCGTATTTAAGGCAACGGATGCGGGGTCGAGGTGTCATCATCATTTTGCAGCCGTTTCAGCAAGGCTTCCTGCTGTTCGGCACTCAGTTGCTGCTGAATCTGCTGATAGAGGTCCTCCACGCTGGCCGGCTCCTGTACCGCTTCACTCAGGCTTTCATCGCTGCTGCTGGCTTCAGTCTGCATAAACTGGGCATAAATGGCGTCGAGCTGTTCCTGCACCGGTTGCAGATGAATTGGATGCAATTGCTGCTGATCCAGCCTTAAACATTGATAGTCTTCGGCATTTTCCAAGAGTGCCGTGCGGTTACCGGTGGCAATAATCTGCAGTGCCGGAAAAGCCTGATGCAAACGCGCCAGAATTACCGAGGCCATATCCTGATCGAGCTGATGATCGACCTGATCAATCAGCAGAATGCCGTCGCCTTCTAGAGTTGGATACAGACTATAAGGATTCAGCAGACATAAACGCCGCACAATATCGCCGACCAGTGCAATCCAGTTGCGGATACTGTTGGACAGCTGCTGATAGAGCTGGGTTTTGCCCTGATAGGTGACCATCAATTGCAGTTTCGGATGATATTGCAGATAAATCTGGCTCAGTTCCGGCAGCACAATTTGTAGTGCATCGCGCAGGGCCTGCAGACTTGGCGCGTGCATCTGGGCATGTGCCTGTATCAGTTTGTCACGCCGTGGAGGTTCTGCGTCGGGATGCTGCGGATGCAGTAACTGTTCAATCAGTTGGGCGCTCTGAGCATTTTCAATATCGGAAATTTCCCGGAACCACTCAAAAAAACGTGTAAAGGTGGTGAAGGGGATAGCAGAAATTTCATAGGCATGTGCAGCCTGAAAAATCAGCGGATTGTTTTTACTCAGCAGATTGACCTCATTGACAAAACGTTCGGCCGGATAATAGGCAATTAATGGCAGGCCTTGTAGCGGGTCCTGTTTTACCGCCTGCTGGTACAGGCTGACCATTTTTTCTAGTTTCTGGGTTTCAGCCTTGCTGACCCCGACGCCGTTGCTGTTCAGGGTTTTGTACAGCTGCCAGTCGCAGCACTGACGGTCCTGCTGCTGGGCATCGCTGCTTTCCGGCAGGCTGCCAATGTCTTTGGGAAAACACACGCACAGGTCAATTTTGGACTGCAGCCGGGTGTGCATAATGTCCTGATCAAGCATGACCAGTCCGGAGGTGCGTAAATCTTTATAGCGGGCAGCAAACCAGGTCAGTGCCTGATAGGTGAAGCGCAGTAGCGAGGTTTTACCGGAACTCTGATTGCCCAGAATTAAGGCCACAGGCTGTTGCTGCGGATGCAGTTGTAGCTGAAGGTCGGTAAAGTGGGTGATGTGCTTGAACTGGACAGACTGAATTTTCATGGGTCACCTGCATGCTTTAACCCACCGCCTTACGCAAGGACACCGGCATCTGCTGTTTCAGCTGTTGCACCAGATCGTAAATATGATGGATATTTAAGCTTACTTTAGCACGTGTGCAGGCCACGTACAGTAATCGTAACTCTTCATCACTAATTTTATGATCGCGTTCATTGACCTTGAACTGATAGTCATCTTCCAGATGCACGCGGTCCCATTCCAGCCCTTTGGCTTTGTGCGCGGTTGAAATAATATAGTCCGCCTGACCAATCGGGGTGATTTTGGCCAGCGCCTTTTTCAGCGGATCGGTACCATGATCATCCACCAGTTTTACCAGCGGCTTAATGTCGCTGCCTTCATTGGTTTCGCAATATTCATGTACATCGTGCCAGGAGTTAAACCAGGCCAGTTCCGGCACATCGGTGACGCGGCGGCCCTGTTTCAGCATACTGGCAGCATCGACAAAACGGTTCAGTTTGACATGGTCGGCCTGCAGGCTGACCTTGTCACCATGTACCAGACCGGCCAGCAGCAATTCCATCGCCCGGGCATTGGTGCGGCATAAAATCGCATCGCGCTGTTTGGTATGCGGCTTGTTCACCACTTTGGAATGTAAATCCGGGTTGCCGAGCAGCGGCACGGTTTCATTTAAGCCGCCGAGAATGGCATTGGCGGTCATGGCGATGTCCGGACCAAAACGGAATGAGGTGGTTAAGCGCGACTCCGGCAAAGGCAGTTGCTGCATGGCGTTGATGGCACCGCGCCAGGCATAAATTTGCTGATGGGCATCGCCCACATAAATCACCTGGGTGTTGCGTTGTTTGAGCAGAATCCCCAGCATTAGCGGGTCGGCATCTTGCGCTTCATCAAACAGCACATAATCGGCCGGAATATTCGGTTCCGACAGCGCCCACAGTTTCAGGTAAATATCATGACCGATTCCGGCCTGATGGTTCGGATCAATTGATTCCAGCCAGCGCCGTTCCACTGCCGGATACAAATGTTTTTGCAGCAGCTCGGCATCATCAGGGTGCAGCCAGTTCGGTGCCTGAATATGCCGTGGTGCCGGATATTGCGAGCTGGTCGAGCAGAAATAGCCAACGGCATTGGCCACCAGACTGGCCAGCCTTGAAGGCATCAGCACATATTTTTCATAGCGGCCACCCATCATCCGGCGCAGGGTAATCGGTTCGAGACGATATTCCTTGGCAATAAAACTCGGACTCAGGCGCGGCAGGCGCAGTTTGTCGGTGACTCCACGTGGAACACTACGGAAGGCCAGCGAGTGAAAGGTGCGACAATCGACATTGCGATGAAACTTGTGTTGTGCTTCTGCAGCAATGGATTTGTTAAAGGCCAGATACATGCCACGCCGCTCCGGCATGGCTTCACTGATCATCTGTAGGGTAGTGGTTTTCCCTGTGCCGGCATAGGCAATCACCTTGAAGGATTTACCCAGACGTGCGTTATCAATGGCAGTGGCCTGCTCATAGGTGGCGGTCGGTTTCTTCAGCTCAGACACAGGGCGACAGCTTAAGCCTGAGTACGGTTGGCTTTTTCCACCAGACCGGATAAGCCCTGACGGCGTGCCAGTTCATTCAGAATCAGTTGCGGGTCCAGATTGAAATAGCCGAGCATGACCAGGCTGTGGAACCATAAGTCAGCCACTTCATAGATCAGGTCATTTTTATTGTCTTCATAAGCTGCAGCCTGATATTCCTTGGCTGCCAGAATAGTTTCTACGCTTTCTTCACCAACTTTTTCCAGAATCTTGTTCAGGCCTTTGTGATACAGCTTGGCCACATACGAAGAATCCGGATCGGCGGCTTTACGTTCAGCCATCATTTTGCCTAAATAGCTCAGAATTTCGACCTGTTCAGATTGCGCAGTGGAGGCATTCATGGCCAAGGTGTGCGGATTGCTGGACTTCTCGCCATAAATCGCATTCGGGTCTTTCAGCTGCGCATCAACAATTTCCCAGCCATTCGGAGTCAGTTTGCGATAGAAGCAGGATTCACGGCCAGTATGGCAGGCAATGCCGCCATGCTGTTCAATTTGCAGGATAATCACATCGGCATCGCAGTCCAGACGGATTTCATGCACCGTCTGGAAATGACCGGATTCTTCACCTTTGTGCCAGAGTTTGTTGCGTGAACGGGAAAAATACACCGCCTGATTTTTTTCTGCGGTTAAGGCCAGCGCTTCGCGGTTCATCCAGGCCACCATCAACACCCGACCGGTTTGATGATGCTGTGCAATGGCTGGCACTAATCCCTGTTCGTTAAATTTTACTTCATCGAGCCATTGCAAGTTATTCATGAGTATGTCACCAAAATTTGTTCAGAAAAACGAGATTACGCCAGTGCGCAAACGCTATAGTGTACGGTATCTGACCGGCTTGCAGGAAAAAATCTTTGCCTATTTTCGCTCAGGATGTTACCACTCTAACATTCATTTATCGTCCTGTTTAAAGCGGCTGTAACACCTCCGGCAAACACTGCTTTTCGACCAGTTCTAAAAACTCATCGCCCAGACGCTGACTTTCCGCAATACATTGCTTCCAGAGCTGAATGCGCTGTGCCTGATCCATACCTTTTAAATTAAAGTCTTTACGGTCGGGTAGGCGGCCCAAGGGTAAAGACTGTAAATATTCGGCTGATGGTGAAATCAGCAGGGTTCGTGCATGATTGTCCGGATTGGCTTTGCGGTGTTTCAGCATTTTGTCGAACCAGCCTGGGGTAATGCTATCGGTAAAATGCGGATACAGCACCAGTCCCTGACTCTGAAACGGCAGGTCAATATGATAGTCAATCAGGCCGCCATCGCGGTAGCTGCCCGGCGCTTCCGGAATATCCCGAATTGCGGACATCACGCCCGGAATTGAGGCCGAAGCCATCAGCCAGCTGGTGACATTGTCCGGCGTTAGCGCATGATAATGGGTAAAGAAATCATCCTGCACCTGAAACTGGTTGCCTTGAGCTGGCTGGCTGATCACGCGCTGCATAAACAGGCGGTTGTGTTTGCGCGCCAGTGCATTGCCGCTGACAATACCAGCCACCGAGGCCAGTAGGGCCAGTGCACGGTCACTCTGGAAAATGTGCTGCGCTTTTACCGAGAGCACGGTCAGATGATAATCCGGATGATCGACCAGCTGCTGTGCCTTGCCATCGACCAGATTCAACAGCATATCGCGGCAGACATGACTGACGTCCTGCCGTGACATTTTTTTATGAAAGCTCAGATTGGTATATAAGTCTGCCAGCCGTTCGGTACCTGCTTTGGCGCCCCAGGCCAGAATGCTGGCAAAACGCCAGCTGCCAATTGAAGAACCAATCAGGGTGCGGCGCTGCGCTGACTGCGGCAAAAACTCGCCAAAAATGGCCTGATCCAGTCCCTGAATACCAATACCTTTTGGACCACCGGCAGCACCCGGAATCATATCGACCTGATCGGGTTGTAGGCCCTGCTCGGCAATCAGCTGCCGGGCCAGATGACCGGCACGAAGGGTGAGGGCAGGTGGACGTTTTTGCAGAATCTGGATCATGGTCAGGCAGAAAAATAAACAGTTGTCTGTATTTTAGGCCAGTGACCAAGGCTCACAAGGGCAGGAATGTTCACTCTCTGACTGCTCAGTCATCCGGTATGTTATCTGCAATTGCAGGCCATAAAAAAACCGGTCATGTGACCGGTTTAAATAATGGAGGAATATAAGGATTCAGGAAACTTTGCCCATTTCGCCTTATTTGGCCACGCGCCAGACTGCCAGAATACTGGCCAGCACAATCAGAATGACTGAGACAAACCACGGTGAAATAATCGCAATCGACAGCAGAATCGCCATTACGCTGCCAAAGATCCAGCTGCGTTTTTGCTGATGTTCCATTTGCAGACGCATGCTTTGCAGTTCATTCAGCTGTTTGGCATGCCAGGCCGACTGGTTTTTCAGGCCGTTTAAGCTGTCGATCATCAGGGTCGGTAAATCCTGCGCACCCAACAGTAGGTCCGGAATTTTTTGTCCCAGCTCTTTCAGGTTTTTCTGCGGATTCATTTGTGCCTTGACCCAATCGGTGAGGATTGGTTTGGCCAGACTCCAGATGTCCAGTTCCGGATACAGATCGGTGCCCAGCCCTTCAACATGCACCAGCGTTTTGAGCAGCAGCATCAACTGTGGAGGAATTTCCAGATGGAAACGGCGGGCAATATCCATCACTTCAATCAGAATACCGGCAAAGTCCAGCTCATGCATGGGTTTGGAGACCATCGGTCCTACCGTGCGGCGCATTTCACGTGCCAAAGCATCCTGATCAGTGCCCGGTGGAATCCAGCCAGCCTGATGCACAATCTGGATCAGCTGCATAAAGTCGCTGTTCATGACCGCCAGTAACATGCGCGCCACGGTCATCTGGTCGTGCTTGGACAGCTCACCCATAATCGCGCAGTCCAGTGCAATAAAGCGTGGGTTTTGCGGATTGATAGTTTCTACAAACACATTGCCCGGGTGCATGTCGGCATGGAAGAAGTTGTCGCGGAACACCTGGGTAAAGAAGATGGTCAGGCCTTTTTGCGCCAGATCGGCGCGGTCCATACCCAAGCGGTCAAAGGTGGCCACATCGGAAATTGGCACCCCGGTAATCCGCTCGGCCACCATCACATCTTTGCTGTCCATATACACTTCCGGCACATACATCATGCTGGAGCCGGTGAAGTAATGACGCATACGGCGGGTATTATCGGCTTCTAAGGTCAGATCGAGTTCTTTCAGGATAATCTGGCGATAGTCCTGAATAATTTCGGATAAATGCAGCGCGCGTGCCGCTTCAAGACGTTTTTCCAGAAAATGGCCGAGCCATTCCAGAATTTCAAAATCCTGCAGAATCTGCTGGCGGATATTAGGACGGGTGACTTTGACCACCACTTCGCGGCCATCGTGCAGAGCAGCGGTATGCACCTGGGCAATTGAAGCAGCTGCCAGCGGCTGTTCATCAAAACGCGCGAACAGGGTGTTGACATCGGCCTTTAAGGATTCCTGAATCCGCATTTGCGCGACATCGGAACCAAAGGGTTTGACCCGGTCCTGCAGCAAGACCAGCTGCTGTAATACTTCAGGTGGAATCAGGTCACGACGGGTCGATAACAGCTGACCGAGTTTAATCGCCAGCGGTCCCATATCTTCCAGCGCCTGTTTCAGCTTGAGCGGATTTTTCCGTTCCTTACTGGACCAGGCCGCCGGATGCATCCGGATCAGACTCAGAATATGGCGGGCTTTTTCTGGTAATTCTTCCGCAGGGAACAACGTGTCGAGTCTATAGTGCGCAGCAATACGCCAAAGTTCGATTAAACGTGAAACGTGCGGAATCATAAATCTCTTTACCTAGTCGTGTGAATCTGGAGTGTCTTCAAGCTGCTTGCGGAGCTGTTGAATCTTGGCCTCTACGCGGTCGATATTCTGGTTCAGGATGCGGGTATCCTGTTGCAGATCATCCATTTGCCAGCGCGGTGCAAACAGGCCGGAATCTTCTTTCAGGGCATCTTCGGCGAAAAACAGCTGGCTTTGCAAGGTTTTTTTCAGCTGCTTGGGCGCCAGCTGGATTTTACCCAGCTCATGTGCCAGTGTCGGGCCAACCCATGGCGACAGATGCGCGGCCAGATCGGGTTCGGCCTGCTCGATAATACGCTGGATGTCCTGTAGCAGCTTATAGTCGCCTTGTACCGGAATGGTGCCGACATCATCGGCCAGCAGCAGTTTCAGCAGTTCCACCACATTCTTGACCTGCAAGGTGGCGGTGGCTTCACTGAGCTGCTGTTCGCGCTCAAACGGGCGCTGCTCGAAAATAGACGGTTGGGTTGCCTGTCCGGTAACGGTCGGCTCCAGCCGCACCTTGTTTTCATCAAAAAATACATCTACCGACAGTTGCGGCGCATCCATCACCACGCGCAGGGTTTTGCCCTGTAGCTGGTTCAGCTGGATGCGGGTAATCGCATCCAGATTAATGACATGATGGATGCATCGTTCAACGGCACCTAAGGCCAGAATCGACCACATAGCAGTGTCCTTTTCGGAATTAGAGTTTAAAACCGCGGTGCACCGCCACAATACCACCGGTCAGGTTGTTGTAGTCACAGTTCTGGAAGCCGGCATTTTCCATCATGCCTTTCAGGGTGCGCTGGTCTGGGTGCATACGGATTGATTCCGCCAGATATTTATAGCTTTCAGAATCATTCGCCACCAGTTTGCCCATGATTGGCAGTGCAGTGAACGAGTACAGGTCGTACAGTTTCGAGAACGGTTCAAATACCGGTTTTGAGAATTCCAGAATCAGTAAACGGCCGCCTGGCTTAAGCACGCGGTACATGGCTTGCAGTGCAGCATCTTTATCGGTCACATTACGTAAACCGAAAGAAATGGTCACCAGGTCAAAGCTGTTGTCAGCAAAAGGTTCAAGTGTTTCAGCATTGGCCAGAACGAAATCGACATTGGTACAACCAGCATCAATCAGACGGTCACGACCGACATTCAGCATCGATTCATTAATATCTGAAAGGACCACATGGCCGCTTGGACCAACTTCACGGCTAAAAACTTTGGCCAGGTCGCCGGTACCGCCCGCAATATCCAGTACGTGCTGGCCACGACGCACACCCGACATGTTAATCGCAAAGCGTTTCCATAAACGGTGAATACCAAAAGACATCAGGTCATTCATGATGTCGTATTTGCTGGCCACCGAATGGAACACTTCCGCCACTTTCTGGGCTTTTTCTTCGCTGTTTACGGTCTGGTAGCCAAAGTGCGTGGTCGCGCCGACATTACCGGTATTGGCGCCACGTGGCAGGTTGTATTTTGGAATGCTGCCCGTTACCGGAGTATCGGTTAGGCGCTGTTCTAGAGACTGCTGCTGACCTTGTGGTGCACCTTCCGGTAATGGCGAGGTTAAGAATGGGCTCACTTTGTCTGTGTTGGTTGCCGTTTCTGGATGGGTAGGCTTTTGCTCTTCATTAGACATAGTGTCACTCCTAACATGAAAATCGGGTTGATGTGGCAGTGCAAGCATGATGACAGATTCTTAGGCGTTGTACAGTCATCGGCCTGCAATTGTCAGGAATAAAATACAGAAAATTGAATTGTTATCCTGATGAACGTGAATGCATATTCGTTTTACTGCTGTTTTTGTACCAAATTTTGGCCATCACATGCAAAAAATTATGTGGCTTTATTGAAAGGGCTGCGGATCTCCCCGATGCACTTTGTCAATAATCTGGCGTTCAACTGCGGTAAATTCGCGGACAAATTTTTCTGCAGATTTCAGCGGTTTCATGGCCACAAAACCATCTTGCATAAACTCGTACATGATATCGAAATTATATTTATGCGCGGCGCCTTTACACATTTTAAAGGCGGTATAAACCATAAAGGAGCGCATGTATTTGTCCAGGCTTTTGCCCAGTTCATCCAGCATGTCCAGCTGTTTTAAACGCGCGCTGCCCTGATCGAGCTTTAAATAGGTCAGGCGCATCATCTCGTCGGTCAATGGCGTCTGCGCCGGATAATCCTTTAACAGCTGAATGGCAACCTGTTCATCCAGCTGCACCGCTAAAATGGCCAGGGCCACCCCCGAGGTGCCGGTTTTAATGGCATTTTCCGGAATCAGTTTTTCTGCTTTATGTGCGTATTTGGTCAGGCGCGCAATCTGTCCGGCCAGCGCATCAAAATCGGGGCCGCCGTATAAACGGTTTAGAAAATATTCGGCCATCAGCATATTATTTTTTTCGGCAAAATGCGGGGCATGGGTGCGTTGCATGCGCTGTTTCTGCCACAGCTGCACTTCCTGCAAACGTGTGAAAATTTCCGGCTGGCGATGATATTCAAATTGATTATAAAGTTCTAAAAGGTCATCTAAAACCGCAAGTTTGGACATGGAGCGTCTCAATTGTTTTGACTTAAGCGGCATTCTAAAGCCAGTTACATGCACAGGCCATGACAAATTGGTGACAGATTCAGGATCATCGGGTCAGTTTGCACTAGAAATAGACAAAATCAGACAGACGCGCTATACAAAATCATCAGCCGCCCGGCCAGCAGGCTGGTTATACTGAACGGAACAATAAAACAAGAGTGTGTGCCTATGACCGAGCAGAACCCGCAAACAGAATTTCAGTTAATGGATGAAGATCAGCTGTCTGTCGAGCTGATAGAAGCACAATATGCCCTAAAAGACAGCCGCGGTCAGAGCAATGCCAAAAGTCTGGTGATTCTGGTCAGCGGCATTGAGCTGGCTGGCAAAGGCGAGGCGGTGAAACAGCTGCGTGAATGGGTCGATCCGCGTTATTTGCATGTGAAGGCCGATGCCGCACACCTGTTTGATTTCAAAACCAGTTTCTGGCAGCCCTATGCCCGTTTTATTCCGGCCGAAGGGCAGATCATGATTCTGTTTGGCAACTGGTATAGCGATCTGCTCAGCAGCGCCACCCATGTCTCGAAGCCCTTTGATGACAGCCTGTTTGATGAGTATGTGCAGCGTTTTCGGGCCTTTGAACAGGATTTAAAAAACAACCAGGTCGATGTGGTCAAGATCTGGTTTGACCTGTCCTGGAAAACCCTGCAAAAACGCCTGAACGAGATGGACCCGAGCGAAGTGCGCTGGCATAAGATGAATGGCCTCGACTGGCGTAACAAAAAACAGTACGACACCTTGCAAAAGCTGCGCCAGCGCTTTACCGATGACTGGATTATTATTGATGGTGAAGATGAGCAGCTGCGTGACCAGCAGTTTGCCCAGCATGTATTACAGGCTTTTAAAGATTGCCCGGAGCATCCGAAAACTGTTGAGCAGAGCTGGCAGCAGGCGCCGATTCCCGAGGCCTTGCTCAATCCGGACAATGCCGCGCTGGATGAGGGCGACTATAAAGCCGAACTCAAAAAACTCAGCCGCAAAGTGGCCGATGCCTTGCGTTTTGATGACCGCAACGTGGTGATTGTGTTTGAAGGGATGGATGCAGCCGGCAAAGGCGGCGCAATTAAACGGATTGTGAAAAAGCTGGATCCGCGTGAATACGAAATTTATACCATTGGCGCACCAGAAAAATATGAATTACGCCGGCCTTATTTATGGCGTTTTTGGACCAAGCTGCAACCAGAAGAAAAAATCTGTATTTTTGACCGTTCCTGGTATGGCCGGGTGCTGGTGGAGCGGATTGAAGGTTTTGCCAGTGACCTGGAATGGCAACGCGCGTATGCGGAAATTAACCGCTTTGAGCAGGATTTAACCGAACATCAGACCGTGATTATCAAGTTCTGGTTGGCGATTAGCAAAGATGAGCAGGAACAGCGTTTTAAAGCGCGTGAACAGACTGCGCATAAACGCTTTAAAATTACTGAGGAAGACTGGCGGAACCGGAACCGCTGGGATGATTATTTAAATGCCGCAGCCGATATGTTTGCCCATACCAGCACCGAGGATGCACCGTGGCATATTATTGCCACCAATGACAAAAACAGTGCCCGGATTGAAGTGCTGAAAACCATCTTGAAACAGCTGAAAGCCGATTAAACCGGCAGCAACCATACATGAATCCGCCATAAAAATGCCGGTCACTGGACCGGCATCAGATTGAGGAAAAAGGCTTAGCCATTGACCACCTGGGTCTGTTTCTGCTGGATGCCTTTGGCAATCTTATAGCTTTCTTCCACATGCGCTTCGGCGACTTTCTTCATGACAAAATAGCCCAGGCTGGCCGCCACCAGCTGTCCGCCTAAAGGAATAAATTTGGTGACTTGCTTCGTGATCACTTTCGCGGCAACATTGTTCAATGATTTTTTGACGGCGGTACGTGCCACCACCAGGCCGGAAAATTCAATGCCACGTTTACGCAGTTCCTGCCAGTGAATCTGCTTGGTTTCCGGGTCATAGACACTGACCTGTTCCGGCGACAGACCAAAACGGGCATTAATTTCAGGAATCAGTTGTGACAAAATACCGACGTCAATCACGACATCTAAAAATGGAACCGGAATGACCGCCGCGCCTGCGGACACGTAGGCCCGTTTTTTGACCAGCTCCAGACAGTCAGCACGAACTTGCTCTAAATTTAAATTGGGGTCAATCGAGTTGGGAATCTTGTCTATTTTCATAATATTAAATACCTTAAGCGGTGTATCGATTTTTTTATTGAAGCACTATTAAGGTACGTATTTCAAAGCATTTTTGAATCGAACCATGAGCTAAAAGTGACATAGGCAACTGCAAAAGTATAGTAATGAATCTTTATGGTTTTGTAGATATCATGGCAAAAGTTTAACAGGGTAGAGCGTTATGGGGATTCATGTCATTCAAAGTCAGCGTGTCGATGTACTGGTCGAGGCGATGCTGAAGACAGTCCGTAAACCTGCAGCGCATCCGCCGGAGGTATTAAAAACCCAGCACTTTATTGTGCCGTCCCCTGCGGTGGAAGCCTGGTTAACCCAACGTCTGGCCGAACATCAAAGCATCTGTGCCAATACCGAGTTTCATCACCGGATTCGCGGTTTCCAGTGGAGTGCCTATCAATGGGTGCTGCACGATCAGAAAGACTTGGTCCGTCAAGCCAATATTCCACGAATTATCATTAAATGGCGCGTATTTCAGGCGCTAAAAGAATTTATTCAGCCGGAACAGAATCCGCTAGCAACCAGCCATGCGCTGTTTCCGATTATCCAGCGGATTTATGCCAGTGCTGACCGGCTGGAACAGCCGCTGGAACGCCAGCTGAAAAAACAGAGCATGCTGTACTGGGTGGCCGAACAGGTATCCAAACTGTTTAGCCACTATATGACTTATCGCGGGCATTGCCAGAAAGGCTGTGGCGAGCAGTGCCGCTGTCCGACCAACTGGCTGATGCAATGGGGCCGTGATCAGGCCCTTGATCTGGAGCAGATGTTCTTTAAAACCGACAGCGAAGTGTCGGGCTTTATGCTGCAGCAGGCAGAAGAACTGGAGGCGTGGCAGCGCTGGCTGTGGCAGGCAGTTTTTCATGAAGATTTTGAGCAGATGCAGCAGATTGACCAGCTGTTCTGGCAGGCGCTGGGCAGTCCGGAGCAGCCGGGCAAGGCGCTACGCAAATTACCGAAACAGCTGGTGGTATTTACCTTGCTGGACTTGCCGCCGCAGCAGTTACAGTTCCTGCGCCGTTTAGGTCAGTACATTGAAATTTTTATCCTGCATTACAACCCTTCACAGGAGTACTGGGCCGACAGCGTCGATCCGAACTGGAAGGCACGTTATGATGCGCGGGTGAAACAGCGTTTTCTGGCGCAGCATCCACAGGCCAATGATGCCGAGATTGCTCAGTTTTTCGAGCAGTTTACTCTGCATTTTAATGCCCAGAACCGTGAGTCGCGTCATCCCTTGCTGACCCGTCTGGGCAAGCAGGCACGCGATCATTTCTCCTTACTCTCTGCCTTATCTTCCGGTGAAGAAGGCGTGTGGGCCGATCTGTTTATTGATGACTATCAGCCCAGCTTATTGGGCAAGCTGCAGGCCGATATCCTGTATTTAAATGAACCGGCCGCGCATCAATATGCTTTAGAGCAGCATGATGATTCCATCCAGATTCATGTCTGCCATTCCAGTCTGCGTCAGCTGGAAGTGTTAAAAGACCAGCTGCTGCACTGGCTGTCGCAAGGCACGAAAGAGCAGCCGCGCCGGCCAAGCGATATTCTGGTTTTGAGTCCGAATTTAAAAGAGATCGAACCTTTAATCCGCAGTGTCTTTGCGCCGCCACCGAGTGCGCGTGATCTGGGCAGTCCCTCACATGACAGCAGCAGGTTGGCCCAGCACAGCGTGTATTTGCCAATTCAGATTGCCGGGGTCAGCCAGCTGGATGTCAGCAATGCCTGGCGCGCCGTGGCTGGCCGGATTCGTCTGTTACAGGGCCGCTTTAGTCTGGATGAATTTGCTGATTGGCTTGGGCTAGCGGCCAGTTTGCAGCGTTATGAGCTGGACATTGCCCAGCTGGAGCGTCTGCTGGAACTGCTCAGTGCCGCTGGTTTTAAACGCGGTTTTGATGCCGAGCATTTGCAGCGCAGCCTGAGCGCCGATGATCAGGATTATCGCTTCAGCTTTAAATTTGCGCTGGATCGTCTGGCGCTGGGGCTGGCCATTCCGGAGCATACCCTGTTTCAGGATACGCTATGTTTTGCCGAGGTAATGCCGGCCGATTTTGAACTGATTGCCAAACTGATCCAGATTTATCAGGATCTGGCTGAGCGCCGGCACTGGATGATTGCGCATGAACGCGGCGAGAACACGCGGGCCGAACAGTGGCTAAAACGCTTAATGCAAGACATTGACGAGTTTAGTGCAGCTGGTGTCACCGCGCTGGAAAACGTCTATAAAATCATTAAAAAGCAATACCGTATGCTGACTTTGGCCAGCTATTATGATGAGCAGGACCGGCATGCACTGGCGGCCTTAAGTCTGCCTTTGCCGTATATATTGGAAGAAATTGAAGCACAGCTGGCGGCGCAACTGGAACAGGCTGAACCAAGCGGCCAGATTACCTTTTGCCAGCTGGGCCAGCTGCGTCCACTGCCGTATAAACTGGTGGTGATGCTGAATCTGGACAGTGGCAAATTCCCGAATCGTAATGTGCAGCTGCCATTCGATTTAATGCAGTTGCTGAAACCGCAACTGGGTGACCGCTCGCGTCTGGAAGATGATCAGGGCGCATTTTTGGATGCACTGCTATTGGCGCAGGACAAGGTCTGGCTGTTTTATAACGGCTTTGATGTCAATGACGGGCAGGTGCGTGATCCGTCCAGCATCTTGCAGGAGCTGATTCAGCATCTGGCGCTGATTGTTGCCGCGCCGCAGCCCGAGTCTGCGCTGAACCAGACCGTGAGTATTGACGGGATTGAGGTGCCGGAGCAGTTGCGTCAGCTGTACTGTGTGCACCGTTTACAGCCGTTTGATCCGCTCGGTTTTGAATCCAGCGAGATCATCCGTTTTCAGGACCAGTGGTATGCAGTGGCACAGCAGATTCGTCAGCCGGGTGGGCAGCGCAGTCACTGGGCCAATCAGCCTTATCCTTTATTGACCCAGGATTTGCAGGTGCTGGACAGCCAGCAATGGATTCAGGACATGATTTTCCCGGCGCGGCTGTATTTAAAAAGTGTCGGGGTGGAAAACCTACGTCCGGAACAGCGCAGCGATCAGGCCGAGCCGTTATTGCTGGATGGTTTAGGCCGTTATACCATCCGCGATTTTCTGAAACAGCAGCACGATACGCCCGATCCGGCACTGTTACAAGACCGCCTGCCGATTGGCAAAATTCGTGAAGGCAGCTGGACCATGAGTCTGGTCGAACAGCAGCAGCTACAGGCCCGCTTGCAGCACTATGCACCGAGTGAAACGACTATCACCCGACAGGTCTGGAAAGTGCGTCCTGACTTGCACATCCGCCTGACCCTGCCAAAACAGGGCGCCGAGCGCTGGGTTAGTCTGGAAGCGTCCAGTGCGCGTGCCAAACGCCGTACCGCACTCTGGCTGGAATATCTGCTCTGGCTGGCCTATCTGAATCTGGGTGATGGCGGCCAGCAGCATCAGCGGATTGTGGTATTTAGTGATGATACCGTCTGCTGTGAAGGAGTCAGTTCCAATCAGGCCAGACAGTGGCTGGAACACTGGTTTAAGGCTTGGGACTATGGCCAGCGCCAGCCTTTGGTGCTGCCATCGGCCTTGCTGCTGAAAGTGGCGGAAAAAGGCAAGCAGCATGAATGGGAACCCGATGCCGAACAGCGTATGCAGCTGAAAGATCTGGAGGGGCTGTATAAGGACTGGAATGATTCGGGCCAGTTTAGTGCCTTTTCGGTGGCCGACAACGAAGCCTGCAAGCATCATCGTGACTGGCAGTTTATTTTGCAGGAGCAGGATGCCAGTTTATTATTGGCGCATGCCTGTGAACAGTTTTCCTATGATTTATACCAGCCGATTTTCTGGCACCAGCAGACGCTTGAGGAGTAAATGATGGCCGCTACTCCACATTCTTCGCCACTATCTTTCCAGCCCATTACCGACATGCAGTTCAAGGGGCTGCACTGGATTGAAGCTTCGGCTGGCACCGGCAAGACCTATACCTTATCCAGCCTGATTGTGCGGATTTTTCTGGAAGCCTATTTACCCCATCAGGTGGTGGCGACCACCTTTACCCGTGCCGCCGCGGCCGAGCTGAAAAGCCGGATTCGCGCACGTCTGGTTGAAACCCTACGTTATTTTGAACAGTGCCAGTCCTATACTGAAGCCGAACTGCAAGCCAAGGCCCAGACTGAGTCCGATCCGCTATTGCAAAAAGTGCTGGCGGATTATGCTGCCAAACCGGACTTTGCCCGTGACCGGCTCAAGCTGGTGATTGACCAGCTGGATGAACTGTTTGTGGGTACCTTAGACAGTTTTAGCCAGAAGTTGTTGCGAGAATTCAGTTTTGAATGTGGCAAGATTGAACGCGCCGATATTACTGATGATGCCAAAAGTTATGTGCATCAGCTGATTCATGATGTGCTGCGGCAATGGCTGCAGGCCCAGCCACAGCAGGTGGTGAATTATCTGCTGTTGCAAAAGAAACTCAAGCATGTCGACGCCTATGTGGGTATTGTTGAAAATACCCTGAATTTTGCCTCGGCCCAGTTTCGTGAAGTACCGGCGCCCGAACTGGATTTAAACCAGTTTGAAGCAGCCATTGATGAGCTGTTACAGCTGGATCTGGCCGATGTCGACAGCCTGAGCGACTATTATCTGGCGCAGGGCCAGTACGCTGCACTGGTCGGAAAAAAGTGGCGCACCAATCAGCTGATGCAACACACCTTATGCGAGGCTTTGCCGGCATTACTAAAGGCGTTGTCCCAGCAACGCGGCTATGCCTTGTTTGCACCACATTTTGAAAAAACCTTAAAGCTGTGTACCGATTTATCCACCAAAAAAGTGCTGAACAAATGCCCGGACGAGGTGCTGACGCAATTTGAACAGCATGCGGTGATTCAACGGCTGAAAGCCTTCTGCCAGCAGTTGCAGCAACTGCAACTGGATTTAGAGCTGCTGGATGCCTATCTCAAATACTATTTAAGCCGTGAAGTAAAAAAACGCCTGCCGCAGGTGTTGCAGCAAAAAGGTGAAACCACCTTTGCCCAGCAGATCCGCAGCCTGTCGGAAGCCTTGCAGGGCGAGCAGGGACTGCGTTTTGCCCAGTTTGTGCACAGTAAATATCCGCTGATTCTGGTCGATGAATTTCAGGATACCAACCAGGATCAGGACAGTATGCTGGCCAGTATCTGGCGTCATGCCCGCTATTATCAGCAGGGCTGCATGATTATGGTCGGTGATCCAAAACAGGCCATTTACGGTTTCCGCGGCGGTGATATGCTGACCTATAACAAGGCCCGGGCCGATGTGCAGGCCAAACAGGGGCACCTGTATAGCCTGAAATACAATCATCGTTCTATTCCGGCTCTGGTGGAAGTGGTGGACGCCTTGTTCCAGCGCCAGATGGATTTTGGTGAAGAGGTGCAATATAGCCTGGTAGAAGCCGGACCTCGTCCCCATCCGGCCTTAATTGACGGGCAAGGGGAGAACCGGCAGCCCTTGCGCTGGTTAATGCTAGAAGACAAAAATAATGAAGCATTGCAGGTGGCCTGGAAAATCCGGGCGCTTTTAAATCAGGCGGCGCAGCAGCAAATCTATCTGCACAATGGTCAGGAGCGCAGCCCGCTAATTGAAGATGATATTGCGGTGCTGTCCAAAAACCATGACGGGCTGGACAAGGTGCAGTACGAGCTGGAGCGGCTCGGGATTCGGGTGAACCGTCCATCCAAACGCAGTGTGTTTGACAGCCAGATCGCCAAAGATGTGGGGGCGGTGCTGATCGCAATTATGCATCCTTATGATGAAGCCAAAGTCAAAAGAGCCTTGTTAAGCCGCCTGCTGAATTTTAATTTACAGCGCTTACTGGAACTGGAGGCCCATCCGGCTGGCTTGAGCCAGTTTATGGATGATTTTGACGGCATCCGCAGCATCTGGTTTGAAAAAGGCTTTTTAAGTGCCTGGCAATATGCCCTGAACCTGTTTCAGGTCTGGGAAAATCTGGTCGCCCATCACAGCCGTGACAATGAACGGGTGGTGGTCAATCTGCGCCATTTAAGCGAACTGCTTAGCCAGCACAGCGAACATTATCAGGGTGCACAAACCCTGTATCAGTGGTATTTAAAACAGTTGCAGGCGCCAAGTGAACGCGAGTGGGAACTGGAGCGAAAACTGTCCAATGCCGCCGGGGTACAGCTGATGACCATCCACCAGTCCAAAGGGCTGGAATTTAAAGTGGTGTTTTTGCTGGGGGCTGATAAGGACTTTCGCGAGGTCAACAAAACCCTGAATTTCTCGACCATTCAGGCGGTCAATCCGCTGACCGGTCAAACCGAGCAGCAGCGTCTGATTGCGGTAAATGCAGCAGCCTTGCTCAGTGCAGAGGATCAACAGCAGCATCAGCTTCGGGCCGAAGCTGAGCAACGCCGTCTGTGGTATGTGGCGCTGACCCGGGCCAGCCATCGGGTCTATGCCATTTTGCAGGATCAGAGCGGCAAATCCTGTTCCGGTCTGGCTTTCTGGCGCGGTCAGGGCAGTGACGTTTTCCAGCATCCGCATTGTGGCGATGAAGCATTGCTGACTGAAAAGCCGCCAAAGCTGAAGCTGCAGCAGCATGAGCAGACGCTACCATTAACGGCAAAGACTTTCCCGCAGCAGCGTTTCTATCCGCGCAGTAAAACCAGTTTCAGTGCCCTGGCCCAGCATTTAAGCCGTAAACAGGCGATTGATGCGCTGGCGGCTCATATTGAGCAGCACAGCAGTGCCTCTGATGAACTGCATCAGCCAGTAGCGGTGGCTGATGTCGACATCCTGAATCAGCCGATTGCCTGGATTAAACGCCAGTTCCCGATGGGTACGCTGGCCGGTAATTTCCTGCATGAGATTTTTGAACACATTGATTTTCAGGATCAGCAGGACTGGCCGCTGGAAATCCAGCGCCGTTTTAAAAATGATTATCCTTCCTTGTGGCAGGAGCTGCAGGACAAGTTTAGTCAGGAATATCCGGAACATACGGAGGAAATCTTGCTGAGCTGGCTGTCGGCATGGCTGCTGGATGTGCTGAGTACACCGCTGCATCCGGGCTTTCAGTTAAAACAGCTGGCGCCCGAGCAGCATCTGGCAGAATTTCCGTTTTATCTGTCCTTGTCCGATCAGGTCTTGGCGATCAAGCGGATTCATCAGCTGTTTGATGAATATGGCATTCAGATGCTGGATTTTCATGATGCCAATTCGGCGCGCTATTTAACCGGTTCGATTGACCTGGTGTATTTTGATGGCCACCGTTACCATATTGCCGATTATAAAAGTAACTTTTTAGGCGCCGATCAGTCGCATTATCAGGCGGCCTCGGTGCAGGCCAGCATGTCACAGTCCAGTTACTGGCTGCAGGCCGGTCTGTATCTGGTAGCCCTGCATCGCTACCTGAAAGTCCATCTGGAAAATTACGATATTTATCAACATTTAGGTGGGGCCAGCTATTTGTATTTGCGTGGCATGAATGGTCAGGCCGGGCAGGGCGTGTACCATTGGAAACCGCCGGTCGAGTTTATTTTGCGACTGGATGCACTGTTGGGGAATCCAACTGTCGATCAACTGGGGAAAATTGCCTAAATCATTTAATAACATTTAAAGAAAGAATGATTTAGCATGTGGATAACTTTGAGGATAATAGTGTGGACAACCAGCGGACAGTTTTAGCAGCAACGCCTGAAACCCAAACCCCGGCATGGTTTGCGCTTTGGAGTAACTATCTTTTACAGGCGCCTTTTTTTCAGGCGGAAAAGCGAGAAGATTCCGCTAAAATCATCGCGCAGTTGCTGGAGGCTACTCTCAATGGTGACAGCTGTATAGCCGCATCTGCCGAACAGGTGGCAGCGTTGGCCAATCTGGTCGGTTCCGGTTCTGAACCGGGTTCGGTGGCGCCGTTTATTTATGACCAGCAGCATTTATACCTGTACCGTTATTGGGCGCTGGAGTCGGCGCTGGCACAGCAGGTGGCACGCTTAAAACAGCAAGCTGTTACGGCGGTAGATGTGTCGGACTATCTGCATTTATTGGAAGACCAGCACCAGCAGCAGGCGCTCAAAATGACCGCGACTACCGCTTTTAACCTGATTACGGGCGGCCCGGGTACCGGTAAAACCTATACTTTGGCGCGGATTATTGCCGTGCTAAACCAGGCCTTGCCGGAAATCCGGATTGCCATGGCGGCCCCGACCGGAAAAGCCGCGCAGCGTATGAAAGAAGCACTGCAGAATTCCTTTGATGATCCGAAAATTGCCAATCTGGTCAGTGACGATCTCAAACGCCTGACCCCGATTACCATCCACCGGCTTTTGGGCCTTGGCAACCGGCAGCAGCCACGTTTTCATGCCCGGCAGCCGTTGCCTTATGACCTGATTGTGATTGATGAAGCTTCCATGCTGGACCTGAATCTGGCCAGCATGCTGTTCAATGCCATTGCTGAACAGACCCGGGTGATTTTACTTGGGGATGCGCAGCAGCTGGCGTCGGTCGATGTTGGTTCGGTGCTGGCCGATTTACAGCAGGTGCCGGCACTGGCAGATAATCATGTGCATCTGGTCACCAGTCGCCGTTTTAAAGCCGGTGCCTTAATTGGTGAAATGGCCCGCTTTATTCAGCAGCAAACGGCTGAACAGCCGGCCGCGCAAATCTTGCAGCAGTTTGCCGCACAGCTGGTACAGCCGGGCGAATTACAGGCCGTAACTTTAACGCAGGACATGGCCGATGTACTGCAACTGGAATATTTACCCGATGAAGCCCCGGATCCCATAGCCGGGCAGGGCTATTATGACAAACTGATGCTGGGCTATCAGGGCTATGTGCACAGCCTAAAACAGTATTTACAGGCCGATGATCCGGACGCGGTGGTGGCGCAGGTGGTGAAAGCCTTTGACCAGTATCGGATTCTGACTGCAATTCGGCATGGTGGCTTGGGCTTGCAACAGCTGAACATGCAGATTGAGCAGCGTTTGTTGCAGCAACTGGCTCTGGACATGGCCAAGCAGGGCGACTGGTATGTCGGCCGGCCGGTAATGATGACCTATAACGACTATCAGCTCGGCCTGTCCAACGGTGATATTGGCCTGTGTCTGCAACGTCTGCGTGAGGGCAACCGGCAGTTTGAAGTGTATTTCCCGAGTCTGGATAAATGGGTGCCAGCCACACGCTTGCCAAAAAATATTGAAACCGCATTTGCTCTGACCATTCATAAATCTCAAGGTTCGGAGTTTCAGCATGTGGCGGTGGTGCTGGATCAGGCCGCACAGAATCTGCTGAGCAAGGAACTGATCTATACCGCCATTACCCGGGCCAAATCGGTGGTGAGTTTACTGGCCGACCGGCAGGCGCTGGTACAGGCCTTAACCGTGAAAACCAGCCGTAACAGTGGTGTGTTAGAAAAAGTAAATGAACATTTGTCATTATAAAGTTGGCATAAATAAACCCGGCCGTTGTAAGAAAATGCTTACAACGATTCGAGAAATTTGCGCATAGAGCTTTGCCTGAGTTTTTGAGAAGATGACTTCACACAAAAGCTCAACACGGAAAGTTGAGGAAAATCGCAAAACCAGAATAAGAAAGTCGAGAGACAGCGAGCTTACATTGAAGTAGGTGAAAAAAAGAGGAAACTTACAGCCGCTAAGCCTTGTAGTTTTGGGAGAGACTACAGGGCTTTTTTATTGGCAGTTCAAAATCAAAAAAATGAAGCGTCATTCATCGACGTAAGCGAAAACGTACAAGGAGAGAGGTAATTATCTGCTTCTTTCCCCAAGGGCTTGTGGCAAAATCTATCACATAAGGAAAGCCAATTAAAACAGGGAATGTTGATTAGAAGAAGGCCAAAGCCTCGCTATACATCACAATAAATAAAATTAGAACAACGAAAAAAGAAGAAACTACAGCGCAAAAAATAGCCCGGGAATTTATTCCCGGGCTATTTTTATTCCATCTTGGCTTATTTGCGTTTGATCATCTTGGGCTTCTACTCGGTGTTTTATCAAATGGAGCGTAAACCTCTGTCTTTCAGGTCAGAGATATAAGCGACACGACATGAAATGTCGTTTAATTGCTAAAAAACAATATATTAAGCCTGATATGAGCTAATATAAGCCCATGAAAACACTTAAATTACGTATAAAAGACAAACATTGT
>NZ_JAYJLP010000025.1:0-29893 GCF_051949055.1 Acinetobacter sp. Brlt_5 | reverse complement strand
CTATAAAAAGAGAGAAGGCTAAACTTGCACTCAATGTTGAAGCAGAGTTTAGCCAGTTCATCTAGTTCAGATTAACGTACAGTTTTCCCCAACCGTGCCAGTAAAATCACTGGAATCAGTCCGACCAGAACAATCAATAAGGCTGCAATTGCGCCTTCTTCATAGGTACCACGTGAGGCTTCGGCATATAACTGCGTGGCCAGGGTTTCCATATTCAGCGGACGTAGCAACAATGTGGCCGGCAGCTCTTTCATACAATCCACAAAAATCAGTAAGGCTGCTGAAATCAGTGCAGGACGTAATAAAGGCAAATGGATACGGGTCAGAATCCCGCCTTTGCTCTGGCCCAGATTACGTGCGGCATCATCAAAAACGCCATGAATCCGGTTATACCCCGATTCAATCCCGCCAATTGAAATGGCTAGAAAGCGTACCGCATAGGCGTAAATTAAGGTGAAACTGGTGCCTAAAAACAGCAGGCCGGTATCCAGACCAAGCTGGAATTCCAGAAAATCCGCTACGGCGTGATCAATCGCGCCCAAAGACAGCATCAGGCCAATGGCCAGTACGGTGCCCGGAATGGCATAGCCCAAACTGGCAACCCGGCTTAGCCAGCTGCTTCGGCTAAACCGTGCGGTACTCACAATCATAAAGCCAATCAGCATGGTCACAAAAGTGGCAATACTGGCTAAGGTAAGCGTATTGATTGAGGCTTGCAGCAGATATTCAGAGACACCGGCATATTGTAAACGCTGATAAGATTCGACCAGTAAATGACTGATCGGAATTAGAAAACCAATAATCACCGGAATCAGCCCTAGGCCGAATAGCAGCCAGGCTTTGGCGCCGGTCACTGGCTGGGCGGGCATCAGCCGGCTACGCTGGGCCGAGTTCATATAGCGCTGTTTGCGTCGCCCCAGCCGTTCTACCAGTACCAGCAGGCTAATGATCAGCAACATAAAAATTGCAATCTGGGCGGCACTGGCCAGATCGGACTGGTTGGTCCAGGTCGAATAAATTGACAGGGTCAGGGTTTTAATGCCCAGAAATTCGGTGGCACCAATATCATTGATGGTTTCCATCAGGGCCAGACTGGCACCAACCGCAATGGCCGGGCGAGCCAGCGGAATCGCAACCCGGAAAAATACCTGTTCCGGTTTTAATCCCAGACTGCGCGCTACTTCAATCAGGCTGGCTGACTGCATCAGGAACATGGCACGGGTGCTTAAATAGACATAGGGATACAGCACAAAACTAAGCAGAAAAATCGCGCCCCAGAGCGAGCGGATATTCGGAAACCAGAGCTGCTGCATTTCTAGCTGAAGCCAGTCCCGCAGCAGGGTTTGTACAGGACCAATCGGATGCAAAATATCAATATAGCTATAGGCAATAATATAGGTCGGTACGGCCAAGGGCAGTAACAGTGCCCAGTCCAGAAAACCACGGCCACGGAATTGATAGGCCGTGACCAGCCAGGCACTGCCGGTACCAATCAGAATCGTCAGAATCCCGACACCAAACAGCAACAGGCCGGTTTCAATCAGGGTGGGAGGAATCACATATTGCAGCAGATGGTCCCAAATCTCGCTATTGCCCTGTAAGGCCGTCCAGAGCAAAGCCAGCACAGGCAGACAGGCCAGCAGGGTAAACAGGCCACTGAGTGAAAAAAGTGCAGTTACAGGAGATTTTTTCTGGGTCATCGGGGGATCAACAGGCTGGACATGGACACAAGACTGATAGCACGAGCAGCAGTCTGCCCGCGCTATCTGATGATTCAGGTTTAGTGATTAAACTGGACTTTATCAACCAGCAGATTGGCTGCCTTACGATGGCGAGCAATCTCACTTAAACGCAGTGAATCAATATCTAACTTGCCGAAACTGGCGATAATCGGATCAATCTTCACGCCTGGTTTGACCGGATATTCATAACCACTTTGTGCATACATGGCCTGGGCCTGATCTGAGGCCAGGAACTCCAGTAACTGTACCGCTTCTTTGCGGTTTGGCGCATGTTTGGCTACAACTGCACCAGAGACATTGACATGGGTGCCGCCATTTTTAAAGCGCGGTAACACCACATTAATGGCATTGCCCCAGCGCTGCTGTTCAGCATTGCCATTGCGCATGGTGCCCACATAATAGGTATTGGCCACACCAATATCACAGATTTTACCCAGAATATCGCGCGCCACATCGCGGTCACCGCCACTGGCTGGACGCGCCAGATTGGCTTTAACGCCGCGTAACCAGGTTTCTGCCGCTTTTTCACCATGATGGGCAATATAGGCGGCAATTAACGCGGTATTGTAGGGATGGCTACCCGAACGGATACAGATTTTACCTTTCCATTGCGGATTGGCCAGATCTTCATAATGAATGGCGTTCAGCGGCGTACGTTCTTTGGAGGCATAGACTGCACGGGCACGCATTGACAGGGCATACCAGTGGCCATTGGCTGCACGTAAATTGGCCGGAATGGCATTATTTAATACTTTGGAATTCACGCGCTGGGTGAGGTCCGCTTCGACCAGATCCACCAGATTGCCAAAATCGACGGTCAGCATCACATCGGCCGGTGAACGGCGTCCTTCAGCTTTCACTCGCTCCAGCAGACCATCTTTAATAAATACGGTATTGACCTTAATGCCGCTGCTTTCGGTAAATTCTTTCAATAAGGGCTGAATCAGCACCGGTTCACGCGTGGTATACAGGTTTACCTGCGCGGCTTGCGCCAGACCGCTCAGCGCCAGCAGGCCGCTGGCCAGCAGTGGAATTTTGATTGTTACTTTCATCGTTTTTCATTCCTTATTGTCAATTTAAAAAGCGTTGGCCACTTCAGCCGTGGTGGTTGTATGGGCTTTCGGCTGTGAATCTTGAGCGAAGAAAAAACACTGCTGCAGATCGAGGCTCACATAGACCTGTTCCTGATAAGCGGTCTGTGCCGGGCTGACCTGCGCCAGAATAATAGTCTCGGGGTCCAGTTGCAGGCGTAGCTGTTCGGCATGCCCCATAAAGCTGGAGGACAGCACGGTCGCCGGGATTGCACCGGTAGTCGGCTGGCTAAACACCTGCACCTGATGTGGACGGAAACAGCAGCGGATTGGCTCTTGGTGATGCGCCAGCGCTTCACTGATGGGATGTGCGCCAAAACAGGTCTGTAATTGCTGCGCGACACGCTGCGCCGGAATTTCATTCAGGGCAGAAAAATAACGGGCGGCAAATAAGGTGGCTGGCTGCCGGTACAGGGCTTTAGGCGTACCGATCTGAATAATTTCACCCTGATGCATCAAAATAATCTGATCGGCAATTTGCAGCGCCTCTTCCGGATCATGGGTAACAATAACTGTGGTGGTGCCGGTCTGCTTCAGAATTTCGATGGTATTTTGCCGGATCTGGTCACGCAGGCGATGATCGAGATTGGAAAAAGGTTCATCCATCAAGAGCACCTGCGGTTTAGGTGCCAGGGCACGGGCCAGGGCCACGCGCTGCTGCTCGCCACCAGACAGGGTATAGGGATAACTGTGCAGATGATGCTGCATCGAAACATGCTGTAGCGCCTGTTCGGCCACCGCCTGACGCTGTGCTTTGGGCAGTTTTTTCAGGCCAAACATGACATTGTCCAGTACGCTTAAATGCGGAAACAGGGCATAGTCCTGAAACACCAGGCCAATATTGCGCGCTTCGGCTGGAATCTGCTGCTGTTCGTTCCACAGGATTTGCTGTTCAAGCTGGATTGAGCCACTGCTTGGGGTTTCTAATCCGGCAATCAGACGTAACATGGTGGTTTTGCCACAGCCCGAATGGCCCAGCAGGCAGATAATTTGTCCGCGCTGTGCAGACCAGCTAGCCTGATGCACCGCAAAACGAGAGCCGAATTGTTTGCTCAGTTGCCGAATGGTCAAGACATTGGCCTGAGCTGCAGTATAAGCATTCATGGTCAATTCACAAGATGATTTTTATGCAGTTATCATAACTGAGAATTTTTCTCATGTAGAGTGTTTTTACCAATGAGAATGTAAATAGTTTCAGTTTTTGCTGGTTTTATCGGGTTGCAGGCAATCGGCCGATTTTCTTCAATTTATTTTCATAAATGGTATTTGAGTTGCTGCAAAGGGTGCAGCTTAAACAGACTGTTCACACTCAGGTAAAAGTCAATCAAGGCCGGCTTTAAGACATAAAAATAGCCGCTCAATGGAGCGGCTATTGGGCCAAAATCATCATGGCCCTTGGGAGAGAAGGACGGGTTTATTTGCCCGGTAAGTCAAACCAGATCATCTGGCTTTCTTCGGTTGCCTGAATATCCGCATGTTCCGCGAATAACAGTGCATCACCAGCTTTAACCGTATGTTCACCAATCTGCACTTCACCACGAATCACATGCACATAGTTGAGCTGCTGGGTCGCCTGTACGTTTAGGCTTTGGCCGGCTTCAAGTACCGCGGTTTTCACTTCAGCCTGCTGGCGAATATGCATTGGAGCCTGTTCGTTCGGGCCAACAATCAGGTGCCATTGGTTCGGCTGTTCACGTGGGTCGAGTTTAATTTGCTGATAATTTGGCTCTGCATCACGCACATTTGGATGAATCCAGATTTGCAGCATATGCACTGGTACATCGCCCTGGTTGATTTCACTGTGCTGAACCCCGGTTCCGGCGCTCATCAGCTGCCATTCACCCGCACTGATATGCCGTTCATTGCCCATGCTGTCTTTATGTGAAATGGTGCCATCCAGTACACAGGTTAAAATTTCCATGTTGTCATGCGGATGGGTACCAAAACCATTGTGGGCAGCAATCCGGTCATCATTAATCACACGAAGCACACTCACACCCATGTATTTCGGGTTGTACCAGCTGCCAAATGAAAAGCTGTGTTTGGTGTCTAACCAGCCGGCTTTAACATGACCACGTTCTTCACTACGATGTAAGTAGGCGTTCATCAGATAATCCTCTAATTCTTTTTGAGCTTGAGGCTATCTTAGTGTTTTACCTGGTGGCTGTTCTAGGCATGGAATGCAACATATCGTTCCAGATTCGCAACGTCATAGATTCAAACCTCCGTAATCAAAAAAGCCTGCATCGGCAGGCTTTTTATGGGGTATAAGCAGATTATTCGAGGAATTTAACCGTAACCCCTGAACGGACTTTACGGCCCAGGTCGTTGGCATCCCAGTTGGTCAGACGGATACAGCCATGCGAATAGGATTTAGAAATCATCGACGGGTTTGGCGTACCGTGAATACCAAAGGATTTTTTGCTCAGACCAATCCAGATATTCCCCACTGGACCGTTTGGACCTGGTGGTAAGGACAGTGGCTTCATGTTTTTGCCCTGGATAAAGTTACTTGGCGAGTAGCTGTACCACGGGTTTGGTGCCACACCAGTCACTTTATAAGTCCCGGTTGGTGAAGGGGTGTTGGTATTCCCAATACTGGCCGGGAATGATGCGATCATCTGGTTGCGGCTGTTAAATAGATACAGCTGCTTAGCGCCTTTGTGCGCCACAATCAGGTGGATATCTTCCGGCAGGTCATTACGCACATTGGCCACAATCAGTTTTTGACCGGCTTTGTTAAAGTTGGCATTTGGATTGAGCTTTTTCAGGAAGTTCTCATCCATATGGAACTTTTCACCCAGCATTTCAGTGACGCTGGTGTAGTGCAGGCCTTTCATTTTGGCTTGCAGTGCATAATCGCCCGGAATTGATTTCACATACGGACCTTTCAGGTCATCTTCAGTAATGGTGTATTCCACGAAAACCGGTTTTGAACCCTGACGGGCAATTAAAGCATCCCAGGTTTCCTGCGTTAGCACACCGGTCGGTTTAATCCCGTTCATCTGCTGGAAAGAGGCAATCGCTTTCAGGGTATTTTTACCGCTGGTTCCATCAATCGCACCCGGAGAAGCATGAGCATTATTGAGCATCACATGCGCGCGCGCATAGACCGGGAACTGGCCTTTGCCAATATTTTCATACCAGCTGGCATTGTTCAGGCCATCTAAAGTCCAGGAGGCTTTGGCTGGCGCTGTGCTGGCTGAAGTCGTTGCAGGCGCAGCAGTTGTCGGTGCGCTGCCGATATCAGCCTGGGTATCTTCGGCATTTTGCAGGTCTTCAAGGGTCGCTGAAGCCTTGTTTAAATCTTGTTCTTCTTGTTGCGTAATTTGCGTTTCAACTTCTGAAGGTACGACTGCCGCTGATGCGTCTGTTGCAAGCGGATCAATCGGATCTTCAACCGCTGTATCGCTAATCAATTGAGGATTCAACGGCTGTTCAGCAGTGGTTGCAGCCAGGGCTGTACCAGCAAACATGCAACTTAAACTCATTGCGAGTACTGTGCGAACGAACATGTAAGTCAACCTTAAGAATTATTCATTTACATTTTAAAAACTACACAAGTATTACAGAAAAAATGAGGAGATGCAGTATCTGTTTTGTGTAAATATCACTTTTATCTTTTACAGTCCGGCATTTTTAAAGGACTAAAGAAGTTATTAAAATTTCTGCCTTTTTGATATGATGGATGCAAGATTCAGTCGAAGTTAGGAAAGTAAATGACGGCCTTAAAAAATGATCGTTTTCTACGTGCCTTGTTGCGTGAACCCGTAGATACCACGCCGGTATGGATGATGCGTCAAGCAGGACGTTATCTGCCTGAGTATCGTGAAACCCGTGCCAAGGCCGGAGATTTTCTTTCCTTGTGCAAAAATACCGAATTTGCCTGTGAAGTGACCTTACAGCCTTTGCGCCGTTATGAGCTGGATGCAGCCATTCTATTCTCCGATATTTTAACCGTACCGGATGCTTTGGGCTTAGGTTTGTACTTTGAAGCTGGTGAAGGTCCGAAGTTTCATAAAACCGTGCGTACCGAGCAGGATGTCGCCAATCTGCCGAATTTTAATGCCAAGTCAGATCTGGACTATGTCATGAATGCGGTGTCGACCATTCGTTCGGCTCTGGGCGGACAGGTGCCGTTAATTGGTTTTTCTGGCAGTCCGTGGACGCTGGCGACTTATATGGTTGAAGGTGGTTCAAGCAAGGATTTCCGCTTTACCAAGCAGATGATGTATGCCCAGCCGGAAGTGCTGCATGCCTTGCTCGACCGTCTGGCAGTCGCTGTGATTGACTATTTGAATGCGCAAATTGATGCTGGCGCACAATCGGTACAGATTTTTGACAGCTGGGGCGGGGCACTGGCGCATCGTGAATATATCGAGTTCTCGCTGAACTATATGCAAAAGATTGTAGCGGGTCTGCAACGTGAAAAAGATGGCCGTAAAATTCCGGTCATTCTATTTACCAAAGGCGGCGGTCAATGGCTGGAGCCAATGGTTGCCACCGGTGCCGATGCCTTTGGTCTGGACTGGACCACGCCATTAAATGTGGCGCGCCAAACCGTGAATGGCCGTGCTGCCTTACAGGGCAACCTGGATCCAGCCACGTTATATGGAAGCCCGGACTCAATTGCCAAGGCGACCAAAGCCATGCTGGATGATGCCTATGCGCATGGTGAAAAAACCGGCTATATTGCCAACCTAGGACATGGTATTACCCAATGGGTTGATCCGGCCAATCCGAAAGTCTTTATTGATACGGTACATGAATACAGTGCCAAGTACCTTTAAGAAGATGCAACAATATTAGGATTCAGCCTTGATCACAATTTTAAAATCAGGTTTTGAATTCACTTATAAGGCAGCTTCGGCTGCCTTATTTGGAATTTTATTGCTGATTGCTTTTGCTTTTACCGCCAGTCTGGGTAGCCAGGACTATTACGGTTTTTTCCGTTATGACTATTTGCTGTTTTATGCGGTCCTCATTCAGATTTTACTGCTGTATCTCAAGCTAGAATCCTGGGCCGAGGCCAAAGTCATTGCGCTGTTTCATCTGCTGGCGATGATTATGGAAATTTTTCTGACCCATCCGGCGATTGCGTCCTGGCAGTATCCGCAGCCGGCCGTATTTAAAATTATGACCGTGCCGCTGTTTGCCGGGTTTATGTATTCGGCTGTCGGCAGTTTCTTTGCCCGGTCCTTGCGTTTGTATCGGGTATCTTTTACTCGCTTGCCGGGTTTTGCCAATATGCTGAGTCTGGCGGTGCTGTCTTATATTAATTTTATGAGCAAGTTTTTTGTGCCGGATATCCGCTATGTGCTGTTTGCCTGGAGCGTACTGATATTCTGGAAAACCCGTATCCAGTTTGAATTGCAGCATCACCGGATGCAGCTGCCGATGTTACCGGTCTTGTTGTTACTGGCCTTTATTATCTGGATTGCAGAAAATATCAGCACCTTTTACCAGATCTGGCTGTATCCAAGTCAGGTCGACAGCTGGCATATGGTTGGCTGGGGCAAGTTGGGGTCCTGGTATCTGCTGTTATTGCTGAGTCTGGTGCTGGTCTTGAAAATTCTGGGTGATCGTCAGCCAAATGGCATCTGGCAACTGAAACCTGCGCACTTAAAGGATACAGAAAAATAATTTTTCCACTTTGGTATAAAGTGTTTTGTGTTCGCTGGCGGATGCGTTATCTTTAAACAGTGTAATAAAAATTACACATTGTGAAACAATAACAAACTCAGATAATAAATTCTGGAGACTTTTATGTTAAAAAAATTAGCTTTGGCAGCAGTATTGGCAGCAGGTTCAACAGCAGCATTTGCAGACGCTGATGCCGGCTGTGGTATTGGTTCTCAAGTTTGGGCAGGTCAGTCTGGTAAAGTGCCTAAAATTTTAGCTGCTACAACCAATGGTATTTTTGCAAACCAGTTGTTCGGTATTACCTTCGGTACTTTAGGCTGTAGCGGTACTGGTACTGTAACTGCGCAAGTGGTGACATTTACCAATGAAAATGCCGAAACGCTGGCGCGTGATATGGCTGTAGGCGAGGGTGAAAGCCTGAACGTACTGGCTGAATTACTGAGCATTAAAGCAGAAGACAAAGCACGTTTCTTTGCAGTGACCAAACAAAACTTCTCTGAAATTTATTCAGCTGACAACCAGACTTCTGTTGAAGTGCTGGCTTCTTTACAGTCAGTGATGGCACAAGACGACATCTTAAAAGCCTACGTCTAATTAAGCATCCCATAAAACCCTGTCTTCTGGCAGGGTTTTTCTCTATATAAGAACCGAATAAGAATTGATCTGCTGAATGAAACCTCTTGCTTTTGTATGTGCTGCTTTGTTATCTCCTGTGGCGTATGCCGCGACGTCTTCTCCTGAATTTTCAACGCCGGCACAGTTGTATATCCAGCGTGCTGAACAGCAGCAACTGGCACAGCAAAATACCTGGCAACGCTTAATGTATGCCAATACTTCCGGGCAGAGTACTGTCAGCTATGCCGGCTATTTTTTAACAGAGGCCAAAACACCCGATTTAAATCAGGAATTACAGGCGCATATTGCAGCGCTGTTTCAGCAGGCCGAGCCAAATCAATCGGTACAATGCCGTTTTCCGGCACGTAGCCGCTGGCTGGTGCAACAACTGAATATTCCACAGACGGAACTGGCTGCCGTGGCCTGTCCGGAACTGGATGAATGGATTGGCCAGATTCGTCCATACAAAACCACTTTAATTTATGCCACCGATTTTATGGGCAATCCCAGCTCCATGTTCGGGCATACCTTGCTGCGACTGGACCCGAAAGATCAGCAGGAACTGAACCTGATTTCCTATGCGGTAAATTATGCGGCCACAGTGCCGGGTGAGCAAAGCTGGTCCTATGCCTGGAAAGGTCTGACCGGACAGTATCCGGGTGAATATTCCCTCATGCCGTATTACCGCAAGGTTAAGGAATATGGTGATCTGGAAAGCCGCGATTTATGGGAATACGAGCTGGATTTAAGCCCGGATGAAACCCGTTTTCTGGTGGAACATATCTGGGAAATGAAGCACGTCAGCTTTCCCTATTATTTTGTCAGTGATAACTGTGCCTATCGTTTATTGGGCCTGATTGATCTGGTCCGTCCAGAGCTGAATTTACAGCAACAGTTTAAAGTGGCGTCGATTCCAGTTGAAACCATCAAGGCGCTGGCAGATTCAGATCTGGTCAAAGACACCGTGTATCGCCCGGCGCTAGAAACCCAGTTACTGGCTCAAGCCCGCCAGCATGGTACAGACCTGGCGCAAGCTGCACATCAGCTGGCTTTTGCCGAATCTGCCGATTTAAATACGTTATTACAGTCTTATACCGCATTAGAGCAGGCCAAAATACTGGAAATGGCCTACGATGATCTGTACCTGCAGTTTTTAGCCCGCAAGGTCGAAACCGGTTTTGCCCAGCCACGTTTACGCCAATTACTCAGCCTGCGAAGCCAGCTTCAGGTCGACAAGCAGCGCCGCGCGCCGGACGTCCCAAACGTTGATCCAAGCCAGGGCCATCATGCGCGTAACCTGACGCTAAGTACCGGTGAAGTACAGGGACAGTCCTTTATCGAACTGGGGCATCGGCAAGCCTATCATGATCTGCTCGATCCGCAAGGTGGTTTTCGTACCGGGACTCAATTGCTATTTTTACAGGGTGCGCTGCAATATCGGGATGAAGCCCTAAAACTGAGTCAGCTCGATGTGCTGGCGGTGAACTCCTATAACCCGATTACGCCGTTTAAAACGCCGTTGTCTTGGGGTTTTAATCTGGGCTGGACCCAGGAAGCGCTCGATCAGCATGGTCAGTTCAGCACTCAGGAACAGCATGGTGTAGCCAATTTACAGGTCCAGATGGGCTATAGCTGGGCCAGTGCCGACCGTGAGCATATTTGCTATGCCCAGCTACAAAACCATCTACAGGCCAGTAAGGCACTGGAGCGTGGCTGGCGCGTGGGTGTCGGACCTACCTTGGGCTGCCAGAATATCTGGAGTCCGCAGCTGAACAGCGTGCTGCAAGTAGAATTACCGTATTGGGAAGATAGCCAGCAATGGAATTTGAGGCTGCACAGCCAGCTGCAATATGTGCTGAATCCGCAACATGCGATTCGTCTGGGCTGGGAATATCAGCAACAGGATCAACAGGACTGGCATCAGACCAGTCTCGGTTATGCCTGGTTCTTTTAAGCTGAAGTCGTGAAGTCAGGCTTGAAAATCCAGATTGTTATTAAGTGAATATTAATTTAATTCACAAAAGAATTGTCTTATGTGACAGCTGCGTTAAAATCTGCGCTGTAATTCATCTGTGTGAGCCGGTTGTATGAACCAAGAGCGTATAGAGGAACTTGCAGCGCAGTGGCAGGCGATTTGCGGGCAATTTTCTGAAACCGATTTAAGCTATAGCTTCGAGTTCATTCAACAGCATGTCACGGTGCTGGTGGCCGAATTTTATCGACAGATGATGCAGGAGCAGGAAGCCTCCTATTTCCTGTCCGATGAACTGGTGCGTAGCCGCCTGAAAAATGCCTTGCAGCAATGGCTGCTGGACAGTTTTGCGGTTCCGTTCAAGCAGGATTTTAAAGCCATTGTCGCCAAGCAGCTGAAAGTCGGGGAAGTGCATGCGCGTATTGGCGTTCCCTCCTGGCTGATTATTCGCGGCATCCGCGAAATCCAGCGCAAAAGTTTTGTCTTTTTTCTGCAAACCCCGCAGGCCGATGTACTGGCTGCTGCCGATTATATGACTCAGGTGCTGAGCCTGGCCGCAGAAATCATGTGCCGCACTTATGAGGCCAAGGTAGAAATTCATAATGATATGAAACACACCTACCGTCTGTTTTCTGCCATGCAGGATGTGGCCGTGCAAAAAGACCGCCAGCGCGGTTGTCTGCTGGACTGGGAAAATGAGCTGATGTTTAAGGCCTTTTCTGATCAGTCACCGCTGTTTCATCCGCCACTTTCCAAATCTGAATTTGGCCTGTGGTTCATCCATAAAGCAGCCTATGCTTTTGCCTGCGCCGAGCAGGTCGAGTTTATTATCCAGCGGATTTATCAGGTGGATCAGTTGAACCAGCAGCTGCTGGACACTTCCGATCAGCAGCAGATGCTGTTACTGATTCAGCAGATTCGCTGTAAAAACCGCGAAATCCAGCATCTGGTCGATCAGCTGTTTCAGGTGGCGGAATATATCGGCACGGGCAATGATTCGCTGACCCAGCTGTTAAACCGGCGTTATTTAAATACCATCCTGATTCGTGAAATCCAGTTCTCGCGCAAAAACCGCTCACCTTTAAGTCTACTGGCGATTGATGCCGATTTCTTTAAAGAGATTAATGACCGCTATGGCCATGCCGCCGGTGATCTGGCCTTGCAGTTTATGGCCGAAGTGCTGCTGGAATCGAGCAAGGGCAGTGATTATGCTTTCCGGGTTGGTGGGGAAGAGTTTTTATTGCTGCTGGTCGATAGTGACTGGAACCGGGCCCAGATGATTGCCGAAACCATCCGTCGCCGGGTTGAAGATACCCCAATCCGTTCTGCTGAAGGTGAGAGTTTTAAATTTACCGTGAGTATTGGCGCAGTGCAGTATGATGGCCATCCGGATTATCAGCGTTTTCTGGATGCTGCAGATGCAGCCTTATATAGCGCCAAAAATGCCGGACGTAATCAGGTCTATCTGGCCAAATAAGCCTTTTAAGTCTCATCCCGGCATGAAAAAACGCCCAAAACTGTCGGGCGTTTTTTATATCAAAGCAGCAAGATAAAACCAGCCAAAACATCAAAAAGCTCAAGCGGTATTTTAGGCCTCAACCACCACATAATATTTTTTCACTGCTGCAACCACTTCAAAGGTACCGACAAAACCCGGTGGAATAATTCCGGCCTGACCGGCGGTAACTTCAATATATTGTCCGTGCTGGTCATGAATACGCACCACGCCTTCAATCACATTAAAGAATTCCTGTTTATTGTCAGCAAAGACAATATTCCAGGCGCCGACTTCGCACTGCCAGATGCCACAGCTCATATTGGGATGTTCATAGGCACTATAGGTATCACGTTTGGGATTGCCTTTGACCAAACGATCCGGACGCGGGAAGTCGACACTGCATTCACTTTGGGTCAGGCCCTGACCGGCTAAATAAATTGAAGACATTTGCATTCCTTAAAATAATAGGGAAACCAACAGTAGTATAAAAAATAAGGCATAAAAAAGCCCCAACAGATGTCGAGGCTTCAGCATGATTTTAGCTTAGTAACTTTCAGGCACAGCACTTAAAAATTCACGGCGTGCATCTTTATCGGTTTTAAAGTCACCAATAAATGACACTGTACGTGTGGTCGATTCCTGCTTGCCAACACCACGCATCATCATGCACATGTGTGCAGAGTCAATCACCACCGCAACACCGCGGGCTTTGGTCACTTCAGCCACGGCTTCTGCAATCTGCTGGGTCAGGTTTTCCTGAATCTGTAAACGGCGCGCAAACATTTCAGTAATACGGGCAAATTTAGACAGTCCCAAAACATTGCCTTCCGGTAAATAGGCAATATGCACACGGCCATAAAATGGCAGCAGGTGATGCTCGCATAGCGAATAGAATTCGATATTTTTGACCAGCACCATTTCACGGTTATCAGACGGGAACACGGCGTTGTTGGTCACTTCAGCCAACGTCTGGCTATAACCCGAGGTTAAATACGAAAATGCTTTAGCAGCACGCATAGGCGTATCTTTGAGACCAGGGCGATTTAAATCTTCACCAACGGCAGTAAGAATGTTTGCGTAGGATTGCTGCATAGACATAAGACGTGTTCACTTACACTGATATTGAACAAGGACGGCATTGTAGCAGAAAACCGCAACAATGCCTGCTTTTGAGGAAAAATCCGCTTATTGTTTAAACTTTGGATTCTTTTCTGCACGTTTTAGCAGAACCAGCACCGCACCGGTGCCGCCCTGTTTTTCCGGTGCACTGACAAAGGCCAGAACATCACGATGCTGACGTAACCAGCCATTGACATAGGTTTTTAAAATGGCTTCCGGGCCTTTACCATGCACAATTTTAATCACGTTCTGGTTTTCATCTTTGGCCATCTGAATAATTTGCAGCACCGCCACCCGGGCTTCTTCCACGGTACAGCCATGCAGGTCGACCGCTTCAAACCAGCGCAAATTGCCGGCTTTTAAATCTTCAAACACCTTATGCTGCAAGGTGGCAATGCGGTAGCTTAAACTGGCCTGACTGCCCACCGGATTAAGCATGGCTTGCGTGTCCGACAAAATGGTCTCATCAGTTTGCATGGGGCCTTCGGCGGCTGCGCGTTTAGCCAGCGTCTGGGCATCCAGCTTTTTCTTGGCCGGTTGGGCCACTGGCGCGATATTGCCATGATCCATTTTCTGGACCCCACGCATTTCTTTTTGAAACAGCTCAAAATCTTCGGCCTGTTCCTGTTCAGCAGTTTTGATGGCCGGCGCTGCCGGCTCTACGCGCGGATGCGGATTACTGATCTGCTTTTTAAAGTCTTTGAGTAATTTAAACTGTTCTTTCGATAGCGAAGAATCGTGTTTGCTCATAATCGAAAATAGGAGGATAAAATTTCAATCCAGTATAGTCTGAATTACGCCTGATTTGAACTGAAACGGATTCAGCTTGGCGCTGCATCTGGCTTGAAATGAGAGATGTTAAGATGGGGCGATATAGGAAGATGACCGCCCTATGAAAGTAGGGCAGTGCAATCGCACAGTTCAGGATAAACCTGCCTCCTGAACTGCACCAAGACTTAGACCTTTTGCGGCGTACCAAACAGCTCGCTAAAGGCCTGATCCGGACACGGTTGTTTCATAAAGCTTTCACCGACCAGGAAGGCATGAATGTCATGCTCCTGCATCATCTTGACATCTGCCGGGGTGGCAATACCGCTTTCGGTTACCAGTAAACGTGCTGGATCGAGTAATTTTTTCAGACGCAATGAGGTGTTTAAATCCACATCAAAGGTTTTTAAATTACGGTTGTTCACGCCAAGCAGACAGCGATCACTTAAACGCAAAGCGCGTTCCAGCTCTTCTTCGTCATGCACCTCAACCAGTACATCCAGATTGTGTTCAAACGCGGTTTTCGACATTTCTTCCAGTTGCTGGTCTGACAGGCAGGCTACAATCAGCAAGATACAGTCGGCATGTAGCGCACGAGCTTCAACCACACCATAAGGATCAATCAGGAAGTCTTTCCGCAGTGCAGGCAGGCTGCAATGGTTACGGGCCAGCGCGATATTTTCATCAGCGCCCTGGAAAAAATCGACATCGGTCAGTACAGACAGACAGGCAGCACCGGCAGCTTCATATTGCTGGGCAATTTCAGCCGGATTAAAGTTTTCACGAATAATCCCTTTAGATGGCGAGGCCTTTTTTATTTCTGCAATCACGCCCGGACGTTTGCTTTTCAAGCTTTGGGCAAAACCGCGCACCGGTGTGGCGGCCTGGGCCAGTTGTTCCAGATCATTCAGACTGCGCTGTTTCAGACGTGCAGCCAACTCTTCCTGTTTGCGATCAACAATTTTACCTAAAATGGTATTTGCGATATCCACCATGATTTTATCCTGCCGTCTTAAGCTTCGTACTGTTTTAAGGTTTTGGTAAATTCGGCCAGTACGCCCATTTTTTCCAGTGCCTGACCGCCATAAATAATGTCATGCGCCAGTGCCACACCCTGTTGATAGGTTTTGGTCAGACCAGACACATAAATCCCGGCGCCGGCATTCAGGGCAATCATGTTGGCCGCTTTTTCACCGCGTTCAGATTTATTTTTGCCAAGTGCATCTTTAATCAGGGCCAGACTTTCTGCCGAGTTTTCCACCACCAGACCGGTGAGGGTTTGCGATTCAATGCCCACTTCTTCTGGAGTAATGGTCCATTCGGTGATTTCCCCATCTTTCAGTTCTGCTACGGTCGTGGCAGATGCCAGACTGATTTCATCCAGACCATCACGTGAATGCACCACCAGCACGTGTTCAGCACCCAGCTGGTTCATCACTTCAGCAATCGGGCGGCAGAGTTCGCTGGAGAATACGCCAATCACAAAACGTTTAACTCCGGCCGGATTCGTAAGCGGGCCGAGCAGGTTGAAAATACTACGAATACCCAGTTCCTTACGTGGGCCAACTGCATATTTCATGGCTTTATGATGGTTCGGCGCAAACAGGAAACCTACGCCCATATCGCGGATACAGCGTTCAGTTTGCTGCATGTTTAAGTCTAGGTTAATTCCAGCCTGTTCCAGCAGGTCAGAGGAACCAGATTTGGTCGATACGCCGCGGTTACCATGTTTGGCAATGGTTGCGCCAGCGGCTGCAATCACAAAGCTGGATGCCGTCGATACGTTAAACAGGTTCTGGCCATCACCGCCGGTACCGACAATATCGACCAGATACGGAATATCGCTAACGTCAATTTTAATCGCGAACTCGCGCATCACGCGCGCGGCTGCGGTAATTTCATCAATGCTTTCACCTTTCAGGCGCAGACCCATCATCAGGGCGCCAATTTGCGCATCGGTGGCTTCGCCCGACATGATGGCACGCATCACATCTTCCATTTGTGGCTGAGTCAGGTGAATCTGTTTTGTAATATGATTTAAAGCTTGTTGAATATTCATGGTGTTCACTTTGTGCAAATTAGGCATAAATTTCTAAAAAGTTCTGGAAGATTTTGTGGCCATGCTGGCTCAAAATGGATTCCGGGTGGAACTGCACGCCTTCGACCGGCAATGTCTTATGTTTCACGCCCATAATTTCTTCCATGGAACCATCGGCTTCATTGGTCCAGCAGGTGACTTCCAGGCATTCCGGTAAAGTCGCCTGATCAATCACCAGCGAGTGGTAACGGGTCGCAGAAAACGGGCAGGGCAAATTGCTGAAAATTCCCTGATCGCTGTGATACATATCCGATAAACGGCCGTGCATCACTTTTTTGGCCCGTACAATGTTGCCGCCAAAGGCCTGACCAATACTCTGATGGCCCAGACATACGCCCAATAACGGGATTTTGCCGGCAAAATGCTGAATCGCTGGAATGGAAATGCCTGCTTCAGATGGTGAGCACGGACCGGGACCAATCACCAAATACTTCGGTTGCCATCGCTCAATATCTTCTAATGTGACGCTGTCATTGCGAACGACTTTAACTTCTTGATTTAACTCGCCAAAATACTGGACGATGTTGTAAGTAAAGCTGTCGTAATTATCGATCATCAAAAGCATGAGCTTAACCTGTCAAAATTTATGCACCTGACTGTGCTTGAAGAATTCCCTGAAATGCCTGGTTTTCCAAAGTGGAGGGAGGTCACAACACGGCTATTTTTCGAGCGAAAAAATGCGAGGAAAACGCAGTGCAAATCATCATAGCAAAAAATAAACATGTGCGGCTGAACATTTTCAAGCAGAATAGCTTTTATACAGATGAAATCTTTTAAGTTTATGGCTGAGCTGCATTCAGCTTGTGGCTTTTACGTGTCCGCTGTGATGTTGACCCCTCTTGCTGCCAAACCCCTAAAATGATGCATAATGACGCAGATTCACCAAAATGGCGCATTTTAAAATGGGCATAAAAATTTAGCTGAGCACGACTTGCGAAAAGCGCACAGAAAAGCACTTGAAGAAAAAATAAGCAGAAATAAATGAAAATCTGATTTTTACTGGAAAAAAGAGTTTTTATCTATAAATCACCCAATTAATCCAGTCTGAAATTCATTAGAAAAATTGCATGAAGCGCGAAATTGGCGAAATAAACAGCAGTATTATTAAGCTGTGTTAAAATGAAACCTGATTATTTGCACTATTTTGATACACACGAGAAATCTTTTGCAGGAAAAATCGCAAAGAGTGCTTGAATATGGTGCATTTCAGTATAGCCCTAGTATAATAGGCACAAAGCAAAATCCCTAAATCTTAATTTCTCATAAGAAATTCAATATTTTAACTTTGCTTTTAAAAGTTGGTACGGTAATTGCTTAATAACTGCCAACTACTAACACGCACTTGGGTGTGCAACAAAATATCATTGGAGCAAAATGAGCATGGCGAACAAGGTCCTTCAACTCATACAAGAAAGTGGTGCAAAATGGGTCGATTTCCGCTTTACTGATACTAAGGGTAAAGAGCAGCACGTAACTTACCCTGCAGACAGTATCGATGAAGATACCTTCGAAGACGGTAAAATGTTTGATGGTTCTTCAATTGCTGGTTGGAAAGGCATTGAAGCATCTGACATGATTTTACGTCCAGACGCTGAAACTGGTTTCATCGACCCATTCTTTGCGGAACCAACAGTTGTCGTGACTTGTGATGTCATCGAACCATCTACAGGTCAGGGTTATGAACGTGACCCACGCTCGATTGCTCGCCGTGCAGAAGATTACTTAAAGTCTACCGGTATTGGTGATACTGCATTCTTTGGCCCAGAACCAGAATTTTTCGTATTTGACGAAGTGAAATGGGACATCGACATGTCTGGCGCACGCCACACCTTAATCGCTGAAGAAGCGGCTTGGTCTACAGGTAAAGACTACGAGTCCGGTAACTCTGGCCACCGTCCACGCGTTAAAGGCGGTTACTTCCCGGTTCCTCCAGTTGATTCTCACCACGATATGCGTGCAGATATGTGTGCAAAAATTGAAGAGATCATGGGCCCAGGTCGTGTAGAAGTACATCACCACGAAGTTGCATCTTGCCAGTTAGAAATTGGTGTGAGCTTCAACACCATGGTGCGTAAAGCTGATGAAGTGCAACAGTTCAAATATGCGGTGTGGAACGTAGCGCACCAATATGCGAAAACTGCGACGTTTATGCCTAAACCAATGGTAGGCGATAACGGTTCAGGTATGCACGTGCATATGTCGATCTCTAAAGACGGCAAAAACCTGTTCGCGGGTGATGAATACGCTGGTCTGTCTGAAATGGCACTGTACTTCATTGGCGGTATCATCAAGCATGCCCGTTCATTGAATGCGATTACTAACCCTTCGACTAACTCGTACAAGCGTCTGGTTCCGCACTTCGAAGCACCGATTATGCTGGCTTACTCAGCGCGTAACCGTTCTGCTTCTATCCGTATTCCTTACGTGTCTAGCCCGAAAGGCAAACGTATTGAAGCACGTTTCCCAGATCCAATGATGAACCCGTACTTAGGTTTCGCGGCACTGTTAATGGCGGGTATTGACGGTATCCAGAACAAGATTCACCCAGGTGAAGCTGCGGACAAGAACCTGTACGATCTTCCACCGGAAGAAGAAGCAAAAATTCCAACCGTTGCTCACAGCCTTGAAATGGCGCTGGAAGCACTGGCCGCTGACCATGACTACCTGTTAAAAGGTAGCGTGTTTACAAAAGAAATGCTCGATGCTTATATCGAGCTGAAAACTGAAGAAGTTCGTCGTCTGAACACGACTACTCACCCAGTTGAATTAGACATGTACTACAGCCTGTAATTTGACCTCAGATTCATGCTCAGAAAATCCGCGCTTGTCGCGGATTTTTTTATGGCCTTCATATTCATTTAGGTGAGGTAGATTGATAGTGAATATGACATTTGCGCTTTTTGGCTGAAAAGCCCATGGTTTAGTAACAGATTTCAGTTACACTAGGCCAAGCGATAAAAGGGGAATAAGTGATGCGCGGCCAGCAGACCTGTCAATTTCAGGATCAGACCATTCCTGCAGGATTGAAGACATGGCTGTATGCACCGGGCTCTCTGACACAACAATTAACCGATCTGGCCGGTGGCCAGTTTCAGGTACAGCCACTGCGCGAAAGTTTCCAGCGCCTGAGCTTTGAAGATGCCAAATGGCTGAGCATGCCGCATCAGCATACCTCCTGGGTGCGGGAAAGCTATTTATATGGCTGTGAAGAGCAGCCCTGGGTTCAAGCCAAAAGTATTTTTCCGATTTTAAGCCTGCAAAAAAAAGCACGCCTGTTCAAGCATATTGGTAAAAAGCCGATTGGCCGGTTTTTGTTTCAACGTACCAATCCGGCCTGTGAGCGCCGGGTGATTTTATTGCCCGAAGGCTGGACCAGACAGAGCTGCTATACTTGGCATGGCTGTAAATTTATTGTGCAAGAAAGTTTCTTGCCCAGCTTTGAGCAATTTCTACATTCTTCTTTTCAACAGCAACGTGGTTAAGGACAGTCATGGCAACTGCACATTCAATTACCTGGCGTGAGCGCTTGGAAGCCTATTACTATTTATGCCGTTTTGATAAGCCGATTGGCACCGAACTGGTGTTCTGGCCAACCATGTGGGCCTTATGGATTGCTGCTCAGGGAACACCGACCATAGGTGTGCTGATTCCAATGATTCTGGGTGTGATCTTTATGCGTGCGGCAGGCTGTGCCATTAATGACTTTGCCGACCGTAAAGTCGATGCCCATGTTGAGCGCACCAAAACCCGTCCTTTGGCCACCGGCATCATTAGCGCCAAAGAAGCGGTGATGGTGTTTCTGGTGCTGGTTGCTGCCAGTGCCTGCCTGTTGTTGTTCTTGCCGCTTGAAACCTTTTACTGGTCGTTTGGGGCGTTATTTCTGGCTTTTATCTACCCGTTTATGAAACGCTATACTCATTTACCGCAGGTATTTCTGGGCGCCGCATTTTCATGGTCTATTCCTATGGCCTATACCGCGGTGGGTGCAACCCCAGATTTAACCTGCTGGTTATTGTACTTTGGCAACCTGGCCTGGACTGTGGCCTATGACACTCAATATGCGATTACTGACCGCGAATATGATCTCAAAATTGGGGTGAAATCGACCGCCATTTTATTTGGCCGTTATGATATTGAGATTATTTCTGCCTTGCAGCTGATCAGTCTGCTCCTGATTGGCGCGGCGTTGTGGATCGAAAATCTGTTCATGCCATTTGGTCTGGTGGCACTGGCTGTGGTGGCACTGGATTTTATCTATCAATGGCACAAAACCAAAGACCGCAATCCGCAGCAATGTTTCTGGGCTTTTCGGCATAACCGTTGGGTTGGGCTGATGATTTTTGCCGGAATTTTTCTTGCACTTCTCTAGGTTTATGCATTTGGTCTGATCTTGCAAAAAGCCAACAAAGCATCCGAGCAGGATGCTTTTTTTTATGCTTAATTCAAAGAACTCAGGCTGAGTACTTAACAACAAGAAGATAAAGAGGAATTCAAGATGACAACGACATTTAAAAAACTGTTATTGGCGGTAACCTGCTCCTCGGCGCTGTTATTTACAGCATGTGGTGGCGATGATAATGACTTTAACTTTATCCGTGACAAAACTTTTGTATCTGATGCTGCCTATACCCAAGATGGTATTGAGGGTGCGGTCATTCGGGTCATGACCTATAAAATGCCAAATGTACGTGACCAGAAAGCAGAAGCTACCGCCATGGTATTTTATCCGTCCACACCTCGTCCGGTAGATGGCTGGCGTGTGGTGGTCTGGGAACATGGAACAGTGGGCATTGCTGATCATTGTGCACCGAGTCGCAACAGTTTAAATCCGCGTTTTAAGGCCATGGCGGAAAGTTTACTGGCCGCAGGCTATGTGATTGTCGCGCCAGATTATGAAGGGCTGGGCACGCCGGGCATTCATCCGTATTTACATTTAGAAAGTGCGGCCCAGTCTGCTATTTATTCAGTACGCGCCTTAAAAGAAGATCTGGGTGCACACATGCATGGTGCCTGGATGTCGGTGGGGCAGTCACAGGGTGGTCATGCCTCTTTAGGTACTGCGGAATTTGCCAATCAGGATGCCAATTATAAAGGTGCAGTGGCAGCAGCACCGGCTTCGAGTCTGGGTTATATCATTGCGGAAGTCGCGCCGGCGGCCATTCATGATCTGGAGCTGGCAGAGAGTGTTGGTCTGTATCCGGTTGGAACGGCCCGTAATGTTTATGCAGAACTGATGGCCTATGCTGCCTATGTCGCGGTCGGCATTAAAGCCTATGAACCGGACTTTAATTACCTCAGCATCTTCCAGCCGGAATCGCAGGATATTGTGCCAGAAGCCGAAGGCAACAATGGTGAAAATGGCCAATGTCTGGACGAGCTGATGCAGTCCTTTAGAGAAGATATAGATGCCTTTACTGAAAATAGTGGTCTTGCTGTGGCTGATTATCCGGGACTGACGGCAAATTTCCAGGACAATGCAACCATTAAGCGCTTCCTGGCCATTAACCAGCCGGCCACCAAAAAGCTGGATAAACCGATTATGGTGATTCAGGGTGAGGCAGATACTGCTGTACCGGCAGCTGTCACCACGGCACTGGTAGATAACTTAAGAGAAATGGGGACGACGGTTGAATATGAATTGGTCCCGGGTGCCTCGCATACCCAGGCCATTGTGCAGAGAAATGCCGAGCTGGTGCGCTTTATTCAAACCCACATGCCTGCGCAATAATGTCCTCCTGAAAAACTCGCTGATCAGTCCGGAAGATCGGGGCTGATCAGCTCTCAGTGACCGAGATTTCGAGTTTGGCCAGTTCCTGAGTAATGAGCTGCAGTGCCAGATTATGGTTATTTTTACGGTAATTGGCATATAGATGGAGCGGCTGAACTTCAAAATCGGTTTCAATGATCGCCACATGCTCATTCAGAAAGCGCAGCAGATATTCCGGCACAAAACTGTAGCCCATCCCCAGATTAATCAGATTAATATGCTGCAATACATTGGTGACCCAGAGTAACTGCTCGGCCGGCATCTGTTCAATCGGCACCTGCCGGGTGACCTGTTCATAAAACACCGGAGAAGCGGTTTGCTCGCACATAATCAGCCGCTGTTGCAGCAAGGCTTCAGCACTCATCCGCGACTTGGTCGGTGCAGATTTTTGCCCTGACACCAGATAGATTTTCTCTGACAAAATGGGAAGATCGACAAAATCATCCTGCTGAATGGCATAGCGGGTCAGGCTTAAATCCAGCTCAGCATTTTTAAGGCGCTGAATCTGCTCCAGACAGGTCAGGCTCTGGATATGAATCTGCAGATTGGGAATGGCCTGTTTTAAGCGTTCTAGCATCAGCGGCAGCACTTTCAGCTCGGCCACGTTCAATAAGCCAATATGAATCTGGTTGTTTTTCTGATGCGCCACCTGACGCGCTGCGGCAATTGCAAGTTTGGCGTTTTCAATCGCTTGCAAGGCATAAGGTAAAAAGGCCCGGCCTTCATCGGTCAGTTGAATCTGCCGCGCGGAGCGATCCAGCAAACGAACCCCGACTTCTTCTTCTAAATCCTTAATCTGCTGGCTTAAAGAGGGCTGGGCGGTAAAGAGTTTATCGGCTGCTTTGGTAAAACTCTGTTCTTCTGCCACCGCTGCAAAATAGCGTAAATGCCGTAATTCCATGACTTTCATCCACCGTGCAGATCATCGCCCTAGTGTAACCCAACACAGTCTGAACTGCATTTCACATGAGTCGATGTGTTTTATCCAGCAGCTGACTAGAGCTAAAACCAATAGTACTATCGTTTATACGCATAGAAATAGGCGGCCTGGATGGGGCGGATTACACTGCATACAAATATTCTGCAACAGATACAGCGGTGAAAGGAGTCCGGAATGTCTACACACTATGATACTGATGTGCTGGTGATTGGTACGGGGCCGGCGGGTTCTACTTTGGGGCTGGCCTTGGCCAGTTATGGCATCAGGGTGCAGCTGTTTACCCAGTTTAACTGGCTGGCCAACAGTCCGCGTGCGCATATTACCAATCAGCGTGCGATGGAAGTTCTGCGTGACTTGGGCATTGAAGAGCAGGTCAAAGCCATTGCCACGCCGTGGCAGCAGATGGGCGAAAGTTTACTCACCACCAGTCTGGTCGGGGAAGAAATTGCCCGGATGAGCTGCTGGGGCACGGGCGATGAGCGTCATGGCGATTACATCAAAGGCAGCCCATGTCCCTTTGTCGATCTGATCCAGCCAAAAATGGAAGCACTGCTGGTCAAGAATGCGGCCGAACGCGGTGCGATTTATAACTTCAATACTGAATATTTATCACATACTCAGGATGAGCATGGCGTAACCGCGACCTTTCTGAATCGAGTGACCCAAACTGAATTTAGCCTGCGGGCCAAATATTTAATTGGGATGGATGGGGCGCGTTCAAAAATTGTTGAAGAGCTGAAGCTGCCCTTAGAAGGGGTGATGGCGCGTGCTGGAACCGTGTACGTCACTTTTAAAGCCGACCTGTCCAAATATGTGGCACATCGTCCGGCCATTTTACAGTGGATTGTGAATCCGGAAGCCAGTTTTGGTGACTTGGGCATGGGATTACTACGTGCCATTCAGCCCTGGAACGAATGGATTATGGGCTGGGGCTTTGATATTAGCAAAGGCGAGCCGCAAGTCACCGAAGCACAGGTCCGGGCGCGATTGAACACCTTTGTGGGTGAAGAGGTGCAGCAGGTCGAAATTGAAAAAGTATCTTACTGGTATGTCAATCAGACCTGGGCCACCCAGTATTCGGTGGGGCGCGTGTTCTGTGGTGGCGATGCGGTACATCGTCACCCGCCATCGAGTGGTTTAGGTTCCAACACCTGTATGCAGGATGCGTTTAACCTGGGCTGGAAGCTGGCTTATGTGCTTAAAGGCTGGGCCAAGCCAGCGCTGCTGGAGTCTTATAGCGATGAACGGGCGCCGGTGGGCAAACAGATTGTGGCACGTGCCAACCAGTCCCGTTTTGACTATAAGCATTTAAAAGAAGTATTTGGCTTTGATCAGGGTGTGCAGACCCAAGCCGAGATGTTGCAGCGGATTTTTGCGGAAACACCGGAAGCGGCCGAGATTCGGGAAAAGTTGTATCAGGCGCTGGCGATTAAACATTATGAGTTTAATGCTCAAGGGGTGGAGCTGAACCAGCGTTATCTGTCCAATGCCGTGCTGGCAGAAACAGATGAAGAAATCTTTGTACAGGACCCACAGCTGTATTTGCAAGCCACCACACGCCCGGGTGCCAAACTACCGCATACCTGGCTGATTGATGCGCAGGGCTATAAACATTCCACCCTGGATATTGTCGGTAAAGGGCGCTTTACGCTACTGACCGGTTTATCGGGTGCAGCATGGAAAGCGGCAGCGGCCCGGTTAAGGCTGGACTATCTGGATGTGATTCAGATTGGTTCACGTGAACATCGCGATGTCTATGCCACCTGGCAGCAAAAATCGGAAATTGCCGATGCCGGTGCCGTGCTGGTACGTCCGGATGGCTATGTGGCTTGGCGGATGCAGGACACACCAGAACAAGGCTTTGATCATCTGGCCTGTTTAACTCAGGTTTTTGGCGAGATTCAGCTGAACCTCTAATCGGGTAGATGAGCAGTCTGACGTGATCTGTAACGCAGCCGTCTGTAGCCGTACAGGCGGCTGTGTTGTATCTTCAGGTTCAAGCAAACATCAACAGAGGCTTTGTCCTCGAAAATGATTTTGTTATATTGAGCGTCATTTTGATGCATCTGACAGAGGACTCTCTCATGACCGCGCCTGAACAGCAACGACCGAATCAGCCACCCAATACCAAAAAGATTATTCTGTTGGCCAGTTTAGGTCTGCTGATTCCTGTTTTTCTGGTCAGTATGGCGTTTCTGGCTGTCAACAGCGATGCGAAAAATCAGGAAAAATATAAACAGCAGCAGGCAGAGATGATTGCGCGGATTAAAGCGCGTGAAGCAGCTGAACAACAGCAGGCGCAGCAACAAGCTCAACAACAAGCCGATGCAAACCCAGCAGCTTCTGAAGCTGTAGCGCCTTAATTAAAGAATATCCTGCTGCAATTGTCTGATACTCGGAATCTCCGTGTATCGGATCACCTGATAGCCCGCCTCAAGCAACATGGCATCCCGCTCGGCATCTTCGCTTTCTTTGCCAATATGAGTGGGATCATCCAGTTCAATAATAATCACCACATTCATCTGCTGATCCAGCAAAACAAAATCGGTGACCTTGCGATTAAAGCGGGAACGGATCTTGTAGTTACTATTGGTAATTAACGCACTAAAAGCAACTTGAGCCAGAATATGATGTTCGGGAAAAGCCTGCTTTAAGCGGGCAAACATCTTGGCTTCAAACGGGGTAATGACTTTTTTCGGAAAATATTTCTGTTTGGGGCGCAAATAGGAGGCTGCCACCAGCAGCATCAGCACCAGTGTGGCCAGGCAGCCAATAAAGAAGAAAGTCGACTGAGCGCTATTGAACACAACACATACTTGTATAAAGAAAAAACCCACTCAACTGGAGTGGGTTTTTAGAATCTTGGCTCTCCCACCTGGGCTCGAACCAGGGACCTGCGGATTAACAGTCCGTCGCTCTACCGACTGAGCTATGGGAGAATCTGAAACGCATTCTAGGCGGCAAAGGGCAGGTGGTCAAGTCCGCGGCCTGAAAAAATGTAGTTTTTCAGTTTAACTGAATTAAAAATAAACGAATGAAGGCGTTTGGAAGCAGAAAGCTTGGTGTGTGGCTTTTACTGGTCTATGACGGGCAGGGTGCCGTGGTACAGGTAGGGGCTATTTTAGGATGATGATTCTCATTGAATCCCCCAATCTAAACGCCATAAAAAAACCCACTCAACTGGAGTGGGTTTTTAGAATCTTGGCTCTCCCACCTGGGCTCGAACCAGGGACCTGCGGATTAACAGTCCGTCGCTCTACCGACTGAGCTATGGGAGATTAGATGGCTCTCCAACCTGGGCTCGAACCAGGGACCTGCGGATTAACAGTCCGTCGCTCTACCGACTGAGCTATTGGAGAATCTGATGCGCATTTTAGGGAGGAATGCGCCGGTCGTCAACCAGATTATTTAAACAAATGAATCATTTGCCTTAGATTTATGCAGTTATTCCCTAAAAATAAAAAAATCACCCTTAAAGGGTGATTTTTTACACAGAAAAATAAAATTATTTTTCTACGCCAGCTGGTTGGCCTGCAAGTTTCGCGTTGGCATAATCCCAGTTCACCAGGCTTTCAAGGAAAGTCGAGATGTACTTAGGACGTGCGTTACGGAAGTCGATGTAGTAAGCGTGTTCCCAAACGTCAATCGTTAATACTGCAATTTTGCCGTGCGCCATTGGCGTATCTGCATTTGAAGTTTTCATGATTGACAGTTTGCCGTTTACGTCGTCAGCCACTAACCATGCCCAACCTGAACCGAATTGAGTTGCAGCAGCAGTTGCAAATTCTTCAGCAAATTTTTCGTATGAACCAAAAGCTTCATCAATTTTCGCTGCAATTGCACCAGTAGGTTTACCACCACCGTTTTTCGCCATACAGTTCCAGTAGAATGTGTGGTTCCATACTTGTGCAGCATTGTTGAAAATACCTGCTTTAGAAGCATCGCCAGCACTTGCCTTGATGATTTCTTCTAAAGTTTTACCTTCAAGCTCAGTACCTGCGATCAGGTTGTTCAGGTTCACAACATAGGTATTGTGGTGCTTGTCATGGTGAAATTCTAAAGTCTCTTTGCTGATGTGCGGCGCAAGATCTTCGTAACCATATGGTAATGCTGGTAAAGTAATCGTTGTCATGTTTTCAATTCCTTGCTTATGCTGGGTTTTGAGTTTAAGTCGGCTTATTGTAATAGATTATTCAACAAAATTGCGCATTGCTTATAAATAACATTACACAATAAATCCTTAATTTATACGTATAAGCCAGCCTCAATTCATCTCCCAAGTTTTAAATCGGATTATTCAATTCGAAATAGACATATTCGAGATTAAATTCGCGTGCCAGCGCCTGTCCCAAACGCTGTACACCGCAGCGTTCAGTCGCGTGATGGCCACAGGCATAATAATGGACGCCCAGTTCTTTGGCTTCATAAAAGGTACGTTCTGACACTTCGCCAGAAATATAGGCATCACAGTCTTGCGCTGCGGCTTTATGAATATAATCCTGCGCGCCGCCGGTACAGAAACCGACTTTGCGGATTTCGGTTGGATTGGCCGGTAAATGAATGGTATCAAACCCCAGTTTTTCACTTAACAGGGCTTTAAACGCTTCTGGTGACATGGCCTGTTTTAAATAGCCAATATTGCCAATTGGATGACGTTCACTCGGGTCCAGTGCTTCCAGTTGCTCCAGTCCCAAAATATCAGCAATGGCCGCATTATTGCCCAGTTCAGGATGTGAATCGAGCGGTAAATGATAGCCCACCAGCGAAATATCATGCTGGATTAGGCTTTTAATGCGTTTACCGCGCATTCCGGTAATCGGGTAGGGTTCACCTTTCCAGAAATAGCCATGATGCACCAGCAGCACATCGGCTTGCTCGGCAATGGCGGCTTCAATTGCATCTTGTGATGCAGTTACCGCACACAGAATTTTTTTGACTTCCGGTTTGCCTTCAATTTGCAAGCCGTTTGGGGCATAGTCTTTAAACTCGGCTGATTTTAAGGTTTGATCACACCAGCGGATCAGGTCATGCAGCTTAGCCATAAATCTCTCAAAAGCCTTAAATTTTGTTGTCATCAAAACATATTTTGAATTGTAACTAAAGCAGCACAAAACTCTTTAGTGATTTTTATGTTTCCTTATGTATTTCGCTTTACAATAGGTCATAAATTACTTAGTCATCAATGAATTAAAAAATTTTAGAGGATAGAGCTGTGCGCCGGACCTTTACATGGTTACCTTGGGTGTTACTTATTATCGTGATTATTGGCTTTTTGGGCTGGCAACAGTTTCAAAAACCGAAAGCTCCCGTTGCCCCGGATGGGGTGAAAATGCCTGCTGAAAAAGTAGAACCGCTGATTGATACCACCCGTACTGGCGGGGTGGTGTCTTATAGTGCTGCCGTAAAAGTAGCAGCACCGGCCGTGGTCAATATTTTTACCACCCAGAAAATCAAGCAGCCTAATCATCCTTTGTTTAATGATCCGGCATTCCGTGAATTTTTTGGCGATCAGTTACCGGAACAATATCGCCAGGGACCTAATGAAAACAGCCTCGGTTCCGGGGTGATTGTACGTGCCGATGGTTACATTTTGACGAATAACCATGTGATTGCCCAGGCCGATCAGATTGTGGTGGCCTTGCATGATGGCCGTCGTGCCGAGGCAAAAGTGGTCGGCACCGATCCGGATACCGACTTGGCGGTAATTAAAATTGAGCTGGATCAGTTACCGGTTTTACCATTTAAACTCAGTGGCAATGAAGTCGGTGATGTGGTGCTGGCGATTGGTAACCCGTTTGGGGTAGGCCAAACCGTCACTCAGGGGATTATTTCCGCGACCGGTCGTTCGGATTTAGGCATTAATACCTATGAAGACTTTATTCAGACTGATGCTGCTATTAACCCGGGGAACTCCGGTGGTGCGCTAATTGATGTGGCCGGGAACTTAATTGGGGTCAATACCGCGATTTTCTCGCAATCGGGCGGTTCTTTGGGTATTGGCTTTGCCATTCCGGCTCAGGTCTGTCAGCAGGTACTGAACTCGATTTTAAAAGATGGTCGCGTGGTACGTGGCTGGTTGGGTATTAGCTTATTGCCGGTACAGCAACAGAATATTCTGGAGCCAAAACAAAGCGGCGTAGTGGTGGCAGATGTCTTGGCCAATGGTCCTGCAGCCAAAGCCGGTATTCGCCGTGGCGATAAAATCCTGAAAGTGAATGATGAAGAGATCACCTCAACATCACACCTGATTAATTATGTGGCGCTGCAGCAACCGAACCAGCCAGTGAATATCCTGATTGAACGTGAAGAACAGTCTTTAGAGCTGCAAGTGGTGGTTGGTGAGCGTAAAGTGCAAAACAGTGATAAACAGTTTATTCCATTACCAGAATAAGCTCGCAGTACGCGCTGTAAATTAAACATGAAAAAGCTCCGCAGGTCGGGGCTTTTTTTAATGGGTGAATTTTATCAGCAGTCTGTTAGTGAAGAGCGATATTGTAAGATCAAGCGAAAATACGTAGGAACGTACTGAATGGCGCAGAGCAGACATACCGTCTTATAGAGATGATCGCTGTGTCACATCTCTAGGTCTTTCCATCCCTCGAGATAATCGGTTGGGGACAAAATAAAGCAACTAAATGAA
>NZ_JAYJLP010000024.1:0-30086 GCF_051949055.1 Acinetobacter sp. Brlt_5 | reverse complement strand
ATCTTGAAGCTGCGCTTGTTCTTCTGAGGTAATCAAGCCATCTTCTTGCGCCTGATTTAATAGATCTTCTGCAGCCTGTTGAGCCTCTTCTGCTGCAATCACTAGTTGTTCTGCAGCTGTAGAATCTACTGGTGTATTTGATGATGCACTATCAGAATCTGAACCTACCGCAGCAATAGTCGCTCCTGCAGCTACAGCTCCAGTGACCCAAGGCATCAGGGCAGCAAGTGTATCAGCGTATAACAGTGGACTAATCGTTTCGATAAAATGATATTTAATTGTAGGAAGGATCTCGCCAGCAGCATTTGCGAACTCTGCCCAATACAGCTGCTCTCCATTATCAAAAACAATATGATGGCTATCTAATGGGTCATCAAAATAGCTTTCGATCACTACCTTTTCGCCATTTTTCAGGTTCACTATTGCTGCATTTCCCTCTCGAGTAATACTCGCCACATCCTCAATTGCTGTATCAATCTTGACAACAGAGTTTTCAGATAAAGTAACCGTATTCGTATCAGCAGACAGCAATAACTGCTGTGTCTCTTTCGAAGTAACCGCTATATTTGGCATACCCTCTTCCTTTTTTATGATCGTATCTTTATGTAAAGTTAGGTTTTGAAATTATTATTCTTCTTAGCAAGAGTTGGCATTTTTATCTAGTTTATACTCAGAACATACTGATTAATATTTCTTATCAAAATACTCGGATTTAAAAACTAAAATTTAGAATGTGATAAGCATTTGTTTTAATTATTTTTTTAAAACGAGACATAATTATCAATTAAACCAAACAAATGCAAAATTACCATCACTTTTATTTATTTATTTTAATCACATCACATAAATTAACTTATTGTATTGAAAATGTTAAAAATTATACAGCAAATACACACAATTACAAACAAGATAAATATAAATAAAAAAAGTTACATTAATTCTTTTTAAGTATTTGAAGATTATTAAAAAACAAAAAAGACGCGATACGCGTCTTTTTATAAAAATTCTGAATCTTTAAGCCGGAATACGTAACACCTGTCCAGGGAAAATATCATCCGCATCTTTTAACAAAGGACGGTTGGCTTCAAAGATTTTATTGTACTGATTGGCATCACCATAAAATTCTTTTGAGATTTTAGACAGGGTATCGCCTGATTTAACTGTATAGAATTTACTTTCTGGTTCAGGTGTTGCCACGGTCATCTGATCATCCACTTGCGCAACATGATCAATATTGCCCACCGCCAGTACAATTTTCTCACGATCAGCCTGGCTTTGTACCTGTCCTTTAATCGTGGCTAAATCGGTCTTGCCATTATAGTTCACAGAAAGGCCCGTAATTGGCAAGCCTAAAGATTTAATATGTCCCAATAATTTATTGGCCATTTCCTGTGCAGACGGTTCTGCTGGCGCCGCCGGTGCAGCCGGTTGTTGCTCTGCCGGGGCAGTATTTTTCTTACCAATACCTTTTACAAAATCAAAAAGTCCCATTGTTATTCTCCAGCTTTTATTTGATGCAATTGATTTTTATCAATCATTTGGAATTGCGTGCTTTCTTTTTATAACGAAAAAATACACAGGAGAGCGTTGCGCTTGGTTAGATAAAAGTAAGCTTATGTAATTTCGGCCTGCCATAAAAAAACCACCCAAAAGGGTGGTTTTTCTTAGCATCTGCTAAAAATCTTTAATTAACCAAGTTTTTTAGTCACATAGTCAATTGCAGATTGAACAGTTGTAATTTCGTTTGAATCTTCATCGGGAATTGTGATGTCGAAATCATTTTCGAAAGACATTACAAGTTCAACCAGGTCCAGAGAGTCTGCACCTAAGTCATCCATGAAAGATGCTTCGTTTTTAATCTCTTCAGCTTTAAGACCAAGTTGTTCAGCAACCGCTTGTTTAACGCGTTGTTCGATATCGCTCACAGGAATTCTCCTCATTGCTTGTGGCGTTTTTAATGCCGTTAGTTTAATTGAATCTATAAGTTTTTGAAAGTTTATACATGAGCTTAATTCATGTATAAACCACCATTTACATGTAACACTGTACCAGTGATGTAACTTGCTTTGTCAGAAGCCAAGAAACTCACTGCATTGGCGATATCTTGTGGATCACCTAAACGGTTTAATGCCACTTGCTCACTCATTTTTTTGCGAATTTCTTCACTTAACTGTTCGGTCATTTCTGTTGCAATAAAACCGGGTGCAACAGAGTTGACTGTAATTTGACGGCTGCCCATTTCCTTGGCCAGGCTGCGGCTAAATGCCTCAATCCCTGCTTTGGCCGCAGAGTAGTTGGCCTGTCCCGGATTGGCAAAGTGTGCCACCACTGAACTAATATTAATAATGCGACCGAAACGCGCTTTGGTCATGCCTTTCAGTACACGTTTAGACAAACGGTAAACGGCTTTCAGATGGATGTTGAGGATATCATCCCAGTCATCTTCAGACATACGCAGTAACAAATTATCTTTGGTAATACCAGCGTTGTTCACCAAGACCAGTACCGGACCATAGTTTTGTTCGATGTCCGAAATGAGCGCATCAATTGCCTCGCCATTACGAACATCCAGGACTTTACCCGCACCCTGTTCACCAAAGCCTGTGCTTAGTTTTTCTGCACCTGCTTCAGAAGTTGCTGTCCCAACCACAAAATAACCGTCTTGAATAAGCTGCTGAGCGATGGCTGCACCAATCCCTCGGCTTGCACCTGTCACCAATGCGACTTTGCGTTCTTGTGTCATGCAATTTTCCCTTCAGCCACTAAAATGGCATTTAAGGCATCCTCCAGACGACTGTTACTGTCAATCGGGAATGCTTTTTCTATGTGAGGTAAGCGTTTTGCAAGGTTCGCCAATACGTTTCCTGGACCACATTCAACAATGTACTGAATGCCCTGGTCTTGCAGGTACTGCATGGTGTTTGTCCATTGCACAGACTGATACAATTGAGCAGTCAAAGCCTGACGCAATTGAGCAACATCAGTTGCTACAGCTGCGCCCACATTTTGTATTACAGGAATGCTTGGTAGCTCAATGGCAGTTTGTTCCAAAGCTTGTGCGAACTGTTCTGCAGCCGGTTTCATCAGTGAACAGTGCGATGGCACTGACACCGGAAGCGCAATAGCTTTGGCTGAATTTTCTTTGGCGAGTGCGATGACTGCATCTACCGCTGCTTTATCACCAGCAACTACCACCTGACCTTGGGCATTGTAGTTGGCTGCTTCAACTGAACCGGTGCCTTGTGCGGTAGCTTGCGCACACAGTTCAATCACTTTGGCATCTCCCAGACCCAAAATGGCCGCCATAGCACCCTGGCCTTGTGGCACAGCCGACTGCATGAGTTTGCCACGCAGATTGACCAGCTTCACGGCATCACCCAGTGATAACGCACCAGCCGCTACCAGCGCGCTGTATTCGCCCAGAGAGTGGCCAGCCAGATATTTGGGTGCTACACCACCCAGCTCCAGCCAGACACGCCACAATGCAATACTGGCGGTCAATAAAACCGGCTGGGTAAATTCTGTTTGATCTAAACCTTCACCACTTTGCGCAATGTGCCATAAATCAAAACCGATTGCGGCCGATGCTTCCGCAAAAGTTTCACGCACACCAGCAAACTGTTCTGCAAGTTCTGCCAGCATGCCGACTTTTTGTGAACCTTGTCCAGGAAACACAAATGCAGTTTTTGTCGCTTGCTCGAATCGTGTAGCAGACATATAAAAATCCTTTCGTGTAGAGCTGTTTTAAACAGGGTACGCCCCTTCAACAGTTCTTTTTTATGTAAGCTGATCGTTGGTGCGAAAATTTAACACTATTTTTCGGGCGAAGTAATTGCGAAAAACAACAAAAAAAGGGAGCTTACGCTCCCATTTTTTCCACTAAGCTTGACGCTTAATGCTTGTCAACAATTATTCAGCATCAGCTGCTTTAGCGAATAATTGACGACCACGGTAGATACCATCTTTAGATACATGGTGACGACGATGAGTTTCACCAGTAGCTTGGTCTACAGTTAATGCATTCTCGGTTAAAGCGTCATGTGAACGGCGCATGTCACGGCGAGAGCGACTTTTACGGTTTTGCTGAACGGCCATGATGGCTCCTTACAAAGATCGAAAAAATGGATCAGAACAAATTCAGTTGTCTTAACGCAAAATTATAACATAATTTTTAGTTAAGTTTACCCTTCAAACTTGCCAAAACATCAAACGGATTATCCCGTTTTTCTTCGACATCGTTCTGAACGGCAGGTTGATGCTTGTGTTCGCAAGCGTCATGCTTAGGCGACAAAGGCAGCAACAATAACAGTTCATCTTCTATAAGTGCGAGTAAATCAGCCGTCGCCGGTGAATCATAATCACCTTTGCTGGTTGCTTCACTTTCACCCAGAACAATGAAATCAGCATCCTCATCCAAGCGCTCTATCAGTGACTCATCATCTACAAGCGCTAAATGGAAGTCTAAAACAAGGTCAATTTCCACAGTATCCAGACAGCGCTGGCATTCCATTGGAACTTGTGTTTCAACGTGACCATCTAGCCATGCAATGCGATGATAGGCATCCATTGATAGCTTACAGTCTATGTTAATCAATTGATCATCAATTGATCCAACAGCTTCACGAGCAATACGAGCAAAGCGAGACAATGGCAGGGTACCTGACCATGTAAAGCCCTGTTCAGCCCATTTAAACGGCTCAATCTGTGCCGGAAAGGTATTTGCTGACATAATTAAGGCGGCAATTCTACAAATTCATCAGTACTCTGTCAAAGATTAAGATACAATTTTGTACTTATTTAGACAGACCAATTGGGTAAATTAAGTCATGCATCTGTTGCAGCCGCAAACAGAAGTGAATGTTTCATCACTCGTTAGCACACTTTCAACGCTCGATTCTGACATTTCACCTGACCAAGTGCAACTCTCGGACTGGTTGAAATTATCGACAGAATCAGAATACGTCGATTGGCTCATCTTACACTTTAATCACTGGTTTTCCCACCACAATGTCAACCTGGTGCGTGGTGATTTTGAACCGGAGTATTTTCCCGTCACCGCAGACACCCCTGCTCGCATCCAGTTTGCGCATGGTTTCTTTAACAGTGCCCTGCATGAAATCAGTCACTGGACCATTGCCGGTGAGGAACGCCGTAAACAGCCCGATTTAGGCTACTGGTATGCTCCGGATGGCCGCACGGCTGAGCAGCAGGCCCTGTTTGAGCAGGTCGAAATCAAGCCGCAAGCCATTGAATGGATGTTTGCCACTGCATTTGGACGCAAATTCCGGGTTTCTTTAGATAACCTGACCGGTGAAGGCGGCGATGGTGCCTGCTTTAAAGACAATGTTTATGCCCAGGTACAGCGTTATTTTCGTGGTGAAGCCAAACTGCCACGCGATGCCAAACGCTTTATTGACTGTATCTGTTTATGTACCCGGCATGGCAAAAGCTTACATAGCGATGAATTTGCAAGAGAAATGCTTGATTAAATTACATAAATCAACGCTCTGGATATACAGAGCTTTGTACAATGGTCTGAAAAGCGAATCATCATCAGATCAGGAGAAAAGAATATGCTGCATTTAAGAGTTCATCCTGAAAATCCTCAGCCCCGTTTAATTAGCCAGGCAGTAGAACGGATTCGTGCCGGCGATGTGGTGGTCTATCCTACCGATGCAGCCTATGCCATTGGCTGCCAGATTGGGAATAAAGCAGCCATGGAACGGATTGCCCAGATTCGTGGTCTTGGTCCTAAACATCAATATGCAATTTTATGTTGTGACCTGTCCGATATTGCCACTTATGCCAAGGTCGATAATGCCATGTATCGCCTGCTGAAAAACAATACCCCGGCAGTGACCACTTTTATTTTACCGGCCACCAGTGAAGTGCCGCGCCGTCTGATGCACCCGAAAAAGAAAACCATTGGCCTGCGTATTCCGAGCAATCCGGTTTGCCAAATGTTACTGAAAGAGCTGGATGAACCGCTCTTGACCTCCACCCTGATTTTACCGGGGCAGGATGATCCACTGGATGATCCTTATGATATTGAAATGCAACTTGGTAAACGTATTGATGTGTTTATTGATAGTGGCCTGGGGACTTTAACCACCACCAGTATTGTCGATTTATCTGGTGATCAGCCGGAAATTATCCGTCGTGGTATTGGTGATGTGAGTGCGTTTGAATAACGGCGCTCAGCGCCACCTCAGGAGGAAACGGTATGGATTTATTTTATCTGTTGCTCAACCTTCGCGAGTTTCCCAAAAGCCAGCTAATCTATGCGACCCAACCCTGGTCTCTGGAAGCTGAGGCTCTGCTGCTGGATGCAATGCCCAACCCGGCTGTCGTGTTCTCTATCGAACAACAGGCATATCATCTGCTGTCGAGTGTTGAAGAGGCCTATATCCTGTCCTTAAGATTAGGCCGCCAGAACCTGTGCAGCCGTGAAATGTGTCAGCAACTGCTGGAACAGCTTGAGCAGTCCGCTTTATCACGTGTTTGATCTGAGGTGAGTTTTTCTTGCTAAAACCCTTATCTGTATGCGCTTTTAGGCCATATCTTCTACTGTATTGAACGTGATTTTTCCTGCTTTTTCGCTGCAGAATTGCCATCTACTTTTGCTTTTTTTCGCTTTTAGTCATTTGGGTAATTTATTTCATGGTCAATTTCCATTAAACTACGCGCAATTAACTCCATGCTTTCTTTTCGATGTGAGATCGAATGTAAAGCTCTTATCATGCCTTTGAAAATTCGCGTGGCCTAAAACTGTAATGAATCAATCTGTGCATCCTGCTATGGACCAAGTCCCGCACATCCGCGTTTTGGATGAGTGGCAAGAGACGATTCCTGAGGATTTATATATTCCTCCTGCAGCATTTGAAATCCTGTTAGAGCATTTCGAAGGCCCGCTCGACTTTCTGATTTACCTGATTCAAAAAAACGGCTTTGACCTGCTACAGGTTGATATCGCACCGATTGCCTCTCAATATTTGGCCTATATGGATGCGATGAAATCCCTGAATATTGAGCTGACCGCAGATTATATGGTGATGGCTGCCCTGCTGGCCGATTTAAAATCGCGTTTGCTGCTGCCGAAACCAAAAGCCATCAGCGAGCTGGAAAAAGATCCAAAGCAGGAACTGATTGACCGGCTGGAAAATTATTTACGGATTAAACAGGCGGCTGAACGTCTGGGGCAAATGCCGGTGTTAGAGCGTGATACCTTTAATACCCATGTCAGTCTGGGCCAAGTGGCGTATAGCAATGAGGGTCATGAGGCCAGCCTGTTACGTGATGCGCTATTTTGTGTATTTAACCGCCCTGAACCGGTGATTCACCAGATTCAGCAGGAACCGGTGTTACTGGAAGAACGGATTGCCTATATTGAAGCAAAGCTGCAAAGCGGTGAAGTGCTAGCGTTTGCCGAGCTACTCAAGCCGAGCCAGGGCCGTATGGGCATGGTCGTGACCTTTATGGCGATTCTGGAACTGACCCGTCAGCAAAAAGTGGCAATTGTTGCCAGTGGTGTCGAAGCACCGCTGGCCATTCAGGGAGCACAGGCCTAATGTCAGAGCAAACCCTTAACATGTCCAGTGATGAACAGCATCATGAAGTGCTGATGCAGCTAGAAGCCATTATTTTTGCCAGTGATGCACCGGTATCGCTGGCACGTCTGAAAGAAGCATTTCAGGCACGCTATAGTAAGGCAGAATTAAAAGTCTTTTTACAACAACTGGCCATGCTGCAACATGGCCGGTCTATTGAACTGGTTGAAACTGCGCAAGGTTTCCGTTTTCAGGTACGGGCCAAATATCGTACCCTGATTGCACAGGCCTGGCCGGAACGACCAACCCGTTTATCCCCGTCTTTACTCGAAACACTGGCTGTGATTGCTTACCATCAACCGGTGACCCGAGCAGATATTGAACAGATTCGCGGAGTATCAAACAACAGTCAGATTCTCAGAACGTTGTTTGACTGGAACTGGATTAAGGAATCCGGTTTCCGGGAACTCCCTGGAAGACCCGCGTTGTTAGTCACAACGCCACAATTTTTAAATGCATTTGGCCTGACCTCTGTCGGTCAATTGCCTCCCCTGCAGGATGCCAAGGAAGCTTTCATGCACCTCGATGCCCAGGCACCGAGATCGTGAATAGGTGAACTGTTGATGATAATTTCTAAGGTTATGCTGTCATGAGTGAAAAATTGCAAAAGGTACTGGCACGCGTTGGTTTGGGTTCTCGCCGTTATATGGAAGAAGTCATTGCCGCTGGTCGTGTAAGTGTCAATGGCCAAGTGGCCCAGGTGGGTGAGCGTATTGAACCAGACGATGAGCTTCGTATCGATGGTCGTAAAGTCAGCTTCCAGATTGAAGATGAAATCCGTCGCCGTGTGCTGATTTACTACAAACCGGAAGGTGAAATCTGTTCACGTAACGATCCGGAACAACGCCCGACCGTATTTGATCATTTACCATCAATCGCCAATGATCGCTGGGTCATGGTCGGCCGTCTGGATATCAACTCGACCGGTCTGTTACTGTTCACCAATGATGGCGAACTGGCAAACCGCCTGATGCATCCATCCAATGAAATTGAGCGTGAATATGCGGTCCGTGTAATGGGTGAAGTCACGCCACAAATCCGTAACAACATGCTGCGTGGTGTGGTACTGGATGATGGCCCGGCCAAGTTTGAATCCTTCTCTGAAATTGGTGGTGATGGTATCAACCGCTGGTATCAGGTGGTGGTAAAAGAAGGTCGTAACCGCGAAGTACGTCGTATTTTCGAATCTCAGGGCTTAAAAGTTAGCCGCCTGCTACGTACCCGTTATGGTACCGTGATTCTGCCACGTGAACTGCGTACTGGCCGCTGGATGGAACTGGACAAGAATGACATCGACAACCTGACCAAAGCGGTTGAGCTGAAACCACGTCAGGGAACCGGTCTGTACGGTATGGCTAAACGCCGTAATGAACGTATGCAGGAAAAACCGATGGCAGCGCGTCGCGGTGGTTTCTTGCGTCAGCAGCGCCGTGACAATGAAGCAGCGCCAACGTCTTCAACCCGCGGCCCGCGTGATGATAACTTTGGCAATCGTGAACGTCGTGAAAACCAGAATGGCACACACTTTGCCCGCCGTGATAACCCAAATGGCAACAGCTTTGGCCGTCAAGAGCGTGATGAACATGCGCCACGCAAACCATTTGGCAACAAAAGCTTTAGAAAGTTTTAAGCTGCCTAGCAAAAAGCCACTCAATTGAGTGGCTTTTTTTATCACAGTTTTAATCCAAAACTGGAATCTCAATCCATTTTGCCTCTGGAAAATGCCGAGCCAAATAGGTTTTTAAATACTCAGCGGTATCTTTAGAAATCAGCGGATCTTGTGATTCATCTTTCAGGTTATAGGCCAGCGCATACAGCGACAGCCCTCGCGCCATCAACGCTTCCAGACTTAATAAGGTATGGTTAATGCTACCCAGACGTCCTGAACTGACCAGAATCACCGGATACTGCTGCTCGGCAATATAATCAATCGTTAACATTTCCGTGGTGAGCGGCACCATCAGGCCACCGGCACCTTCCAGTAGTACCACATCAAAACGCGCTGCCAGTTGCTCTGTCGCCTGGCGGATGTTATTGAAATCAATCTCACGGCCATCAATTTGGGTGGCCAGATGCGGCGATGCCGGATAAGTGAAAATCTCGGGCATGGTCAGCTTGCTGTCATCTTCAGGCAACCAGCCACAGCCCATCATCTCCCGATGTTGCTGGATATCTTCCGAAATATCAGTATTGCCAGTCTGAATCAGCTTTTGGGTGATGGTTCGCTGTCCTTCAGCACTCCAGACCTTGGCCAGATAACCGGTGGTATAGGTTTTGCCAATTCCGGTATCAATTCCACTGACAAAATAGATCTGTGCCATTAGCCTGTGCTCCGTGCAATACAATAAATCGGATGATAACTGAGCAGATATTCCTGCTGGCCGGCCACATTCAGCCGGGAAAACTGCCGATAGGCCTGATAAAACTGCTGCAAACTGTGTTTGGTCCAGCGGTGCCCGGAAGCGGTACCCGTGACCCCGGTGGCTTTTAAATGCTGCAATACCTGACGTGGATGTTCAAAAGCCAGGGTTTTGACAGTTTCAGACAAATACACAATTTCGAAGCCTTGTGACTCCAGACAGCGGCGCAGTTCCGGCAGGCTGAAATAATCCAGCCCCTGCCCGGTCAGGGCTTTAATTTCCTTGAGATTGTCCGGACCAAAACTAGAAAAACATAAATAACCCGAAGGCTTTAAAGCATGGGCGATTTTGGCAAACAGCTGCTGCAGATTCTGCATCCATTGCAAGGCTGAACTCGAAATCAGCACATCCAGCTGTTCTGGAAAAGCAATCTGCTCGGCATCGCCAATCCACCATTCGGTTCGGGAAGTAGAAAACGGTTGCTGCTGGACTTCTGGATACAGGTCATTGAGCAGCAACTGCTGCACCTGAAAGTGCTGCTCCAGCGCACGGGTTAAAGCCCCCGTACCACAGCCAATTTCAAACACCCGTCCCAGTTTTCGACTGGTTAGATGTGACTGCATCAGCCGAACCAGTTGCTGGCAAATCTGCTGCTGAATCACCGCATGCTGCAAATAGCTGTGATGCGCCTGGGCAAAACGCCGTGCCACTTGCGATTTATTTACAGACATCGCTGACTTGTCCATCATAACAGCGCCACGCATTGCGCCAGCTCACTGGACTGAATCTGCGCGGTCAGGCAAATCCGCAGCCGTGAACTGTTTTGCGGTACGGTCGGCGGACGTACCGGCATGATATAAAACCCAGCCTGCTGTAGCTGCTGTGCCTTTTGTACGGCTTTTTCCGATTCGCCCAGAATTACCGGCACAATCTGTGAGGTCGATGGACAGGCATAGCCTTTGGCTTCAACCTGCACTTTTAATTCCTGGCTGATCTGCTGTAAATGCTGGCGCTGGGCTTGCATCTGCAACATCTTCTGGAACATAAACCGGGTCCAGGCCATATTCAGCGGCGGCTGCGCGGTACTGAAAATCAACGGGCGCATGCGGTTAATTAAATAGTCACGGATTAGCGGATGGCTAATCAGATACCCACCGACCGAGGCCAAGGCCTTGCCAAAGGTCCCCACCAGAAAATCAATCTGCTCCAGCACCGCATACTGCTCTGCACAGCCCAGCCCCCGCTCTCCACGTACGCCAATGGCATGTGCTTCATCGACATACAGCATCACTTTCGGATAACGCTGCTTTAACTGCACCAGTGCCGCCAGATCGGTTTCATCACCATCCATACTAAAAATGGATTCGGTCACGACTATAATCCGTTCAATTTGCGCATCGTCATGATACTGTTCCAGCAGCCGGGCCAGATGCGCCAGATCATTATGCCGGTAGCGCACCGCCTTGGCAGAAGATAAACGGATACCATCAATCATGCTAGCATGGACCAGCTTGTCGGCCAGAATCAGGGTTTTACTGTCGGCCAGTGCCGGTAAAATCCCGATATTCATATGGTAGCCACTGTTAAACAGCAAGGCGGCATGGCCAAAGGCCTGACTCAGACTCGTTTCCAGCTGCTCATATTCCCGGAAGTTCCCGGTCAGCAAACGCGACGATGAGGCGCTCATACGGCGCTCGGCTGCGGGGGTTAAGTCAAAAAATTCTTCACGCAAGCTGACATCGCTGGCCAGCCCCAGATAATCATTACTGGACAGATTCAGCATGCGCTGCCCGTGAATCTGAATCGTGCGGCCATGTTGCAGATTGGACTGAAACTGACGCAAATTGGCAGTGCGTTTTAACTGTTCCAGCTGCTGGGCATAATGGTCGAGTAAACTCATGCGGCATTCTCCTGCATCTGGCGGACCACCTCGGTCAACTGGGTCAGCAAGTAGTGCAGCTCATCTGCTGAAATCACATACGGCGGCATCACATAAACCAGTTTGCCAAATGGCCTCACCCAAATGCCCCGCTGTACAAACTGCTGCTGCAGGCTTTGCATATCGACTGGCGTAGTCAGTTCAACCACCCCAATTGCGCCCAGCACCCGCACATCCTGTACATGGCTCAGCTGAGCCAGTGGCGTTAAAGCCTGTTTCAATTGCTGTTCAATCTGCTGAATCTTGGCCTGCCAGTCCTGTGCCAGCAAGACTTGAGTACTTTTCAGTGCCACCGCACAAGCCAGCGGATTGGCCATAAAAGTCGGGCCATGCATAAACACGCCAGCTTCCCCCTGACTGATGGTGTCTGCCACCTGCTTGCTGGTTAAAGTTGCCGACAGGGTCATATAACCGCCCGTCAGTCCTTTGCCAATACACATGATATCCGGCTCCACTCCGGCATGTTCCCAGGCAAATAACTTGCCGGTACGACCAAAGCCGGTGGCAATTTCATCAAAAATCAGCAGCAGACCGTACTGCTCGCATAAACGCTTGGCCTGACGCAAATATTCAGGATGATAAAAGCGCATACCACCTGCACCCTGCACAATCGGCTCTAGAATCAGTGCGGCCAGTGTATGCTGATGCTGGGCCAAAGCCTGTTCCAGCTCGGCAATATCGTCCGGGTTCCAGTCTTCATCAAAGCGGGTTTGTGGTGCAGAGACAAATAGACGATTCGGCAAACTTGAACCAAAAATCTGATGCATGCCAGTGACCGGATCGCAAACCGACATCGCATTCCAGGTATCGCCATGGTAGCCGGAACGTGGAGTAATAAAATTGGTTTTTTGTGGCTGGCCTTGCGCAGTCCAGTACTGCACCGCCATTTTTAACGCGACTTCAACCGCCACGGAACCGGAATCGGCATAGAAAATCTTATCCAGACTCGGCGGAATGATTTGCAGCAGTAATTTGCCTAGCTCAATGGCCGGATCATGGGTCAGACCGCCAAACATGATATGCGACATCTGCTGTAACTGGTCGGTCACGGCCTGATTCAGTTCAGGATGATTATAGCCATGAATAGCACACCACCACGATGACATGCCATCAATCAGGCAGCGGCCATCTGCAAGTTCAATGGTCGCACCATAAGCCCGCTTTACCTTGAAAGTCGGCAGTGGCTGGGTCATGGAAGTATAAGGATGCCAAAGATGTTGCTGGTCAAATAAATCGGTCATCCCGGACTCCCTGTCTGGTTTAAAATATGCATGAGCTCGATCTTACTCCCGCCACACAGAAAAAGAAATTGCGGGAATTATCATTTCCGCTGAAGGGTCAGGAGAGTTGCTTTAAATAGTCAATAATTTTCTGTGTAACCACATCTGTTTCAAACAACGGGATGCCATGCGAGCCAGCAACCACCTCAACCTGAAGATTTGTTGCAGCTAAATTCTGTAAATCTTCTGCAACTTGGCAAGGAACCAGCTGATCTTCATGTGCCAGCAAATGATATTGTGGAGCCGGATAATTTTTTAAGATGGTCACCAGATTAAGCTGTTCCAGCAAAGCTAATCCCTGTTTTAACAAGGTTAGAGATTGCGGCTGGATTAAACTTTGTAATTTCTGTAAATCCTGCCGGCTCTGGGCACTACCCTGACAGACCAGATAACCAAAACGTTTTAAGGTCGCGGCCGCATCTTTGGCAAAGCCCTGTTTAAACTGCTGAAAAGTCTCGGGAACCATCCCGTGGGGCCACGCGTCTTGCGCAACAAAACACGGATTCGAAGCCAAAGTAATGAGCGCTTGCGGCGCCTGTCCGGATTGCGCCAGTGCATCGGCCAGTAAGGTTGCCAGCTGCCCACCCAGAGACCAGCCCATCAGCACGCTATAGCCTTTGGCCCGTTCCAGCTGCTGCTGGAACTGTACCGGATCCGCCGCATTAAAAATGTTCAGGACATCGACCTGAATGCCGTGTTGCATTAGGCTATGTTGTACAGGCTGTAACAGGCCGGTTCCTCCGCCCCATCCGGTGATCAAAAGTATACGCTGCTGCATTGTGCTGTCCTTGTTTCCATCTAGTCGCAGTATAGTAAAAATAGCGACGCCTGCACTGCATCAAAATCGCCAAATCTCGACCATAAAAAACCCGGCCAGTGCCGGGTCAATGTTGGGTTGGGCTTACATTTGCGATTGAATGTAGTTCTGCAAACCAATGAGTTCAATTAAACGCAACTGTTTTTCCAGCCAGTAAGTATGGTCTTCTTCGGTATCTGACATTTGCTGACGCAGCATGTCACGGGTGATGTAATCGCCCTTGTCTTCTGCCAGCTTAACACCTTGGGCCAGTTTTTCACGTACCTCATACTCTAGCTTTAAATCGGCTTTTAAGCAGGATAGTACGTCGGTACCGACGTCAATATCATCACGTTGCATATTCGGAGTGCCTTCAAGGAACAGAACCCGGCGAATCAAGGCATCGGCATGTTGTGATTCTTCCTGCATCTCATGGTCGATGCGTTCATAAATCTTGCTCAGGCCCCAATCTTCATACATACGCGAGTGAATCAGGTATTGATCACGAGCAGCCAGTTCGCCACCGATCAACATATTTAAATAGTCTACGACTTCTGGATTGCCACGCATTTTCATTACTCCCTTACGAATACGCTCATTATGGCGAAAGCCAAGCCAAGTTGCAAAAGATAATTTGTGTAAATATATGATTTTTATATAATTAAAATGAGAAGCATGTGCATTTACAGTTCTGGATTCAAACTTTTCCACATAAAAAAGAATTGCTTGCGCACATTTGTCTGATTTTTCTGCAACCCAAACACACAAAGCGGCAAATTTAGAATTTTGTAACTATCAAAAACGGTTCTTATTTCTGCGGTTTTTACGATTTTACTGCTGTGCTTTCTCTGTTTTGATCTATCACCAGATTCAGGCAGCAACCGCTCAATCTAGAGAGCGGTTGCCTGCTGTTCTGTTAGCCCTGGGTCTGGCCATATTCAGCCATCAGGCTCAGGAACTGATCTTCATTCATGACCGGAATACCAAGTTTCTCCGCCTTCTCCAGTTTGGAACCGGCTTTTTCACCCGCCACCAGACACTTGGTTTTACTGGAGACACTGCCACTTACCCGGGCGCCGAGCGCCTGTAGCATTTGAGTGGCTTCATCACGGCCCATTTTGCTTAAAGTACCGGTAATGACCCAGCTTTCACCATTTAACGGCTGACGGGTCGGCGCCAGCGGTGCATCCCAGTGAATACCGGCCGCCAGTAAACGGTCCAGCACTTCCAGGTTATGCGGTGCCTGGAAAAAGTCCAGAATCCATTCTGCGGTAATATCGCCGACATCCGGGGTTTTCTTGAGCGCCTCCAGATTGGCAACACGTAAGGCATCCAGCGTCTGGAAGGTATTGGCCAGCATCCGCGCGGTGGTTTCGCCGACACCTCGAATCCCCAAGGCATAAATAAAGGCGCCCAGCGTGGTTTTTTTACTGCGTTCAATTGCATCGAGCAGGTTTTGTACCGACTTCTCGCCCATCTTTTCAATATTGAGCAAGGCCTCACGATGTTCATGCAGATGGTAAATGTCCGAAACATCTTTGAGCAGATTCAGATGCAGTAATGATTCCACCCAACGATCACCCAGACCTTCAATATCCATGGCCTTACGCGAAACAAAGTGACGGATGGCCTCAATCCGCTGCGCTGCACAGTACAGGCCACCGGAACAGCGTGCCAACGCTTCGCCTTCCGGCATCACCACCGGCGAATCACACACCGGACAGCAGGCAGGTAGCTGTACGGTTTCAGCCTCCGCCGGACGAAATTCCGGCCAGACTTTTTCAACTTTCGGAATCACATCGCCGCTGCGATAGACACTGACCGTATCGCCAATCCGCACATCTAGACGATGGATTTCACCAATATTGTGCAAGGTGACATTAGATACCGTCACCCCACCCACTGCCACCGGATTCAGGCGTGCCACCGGGGTCAAAGTACCGGTACGGCCCACCTGCCAATGAATATTTTCAACTGTTGTCAGCGCGGCGACTGCCGGGAATTTATAAGCAGTGGCCCAGCGCGGTTCGCGGCTTAAAAAGCCAAGTTGCTGCTGCTGTTTCAGGTCATTGACTTTAATTACCATGCCGTCAATTTCGACACTCAGCTGCGAGCGTTCCTGATTGATCTGCTCATAGACTTCTTGCACGGCCTGAATGCTGTCACAAACAAAATGACGCTCACCCACAGCAAAACCAAGCTGATGTAACCAGTCCAGGCTTTCGGACATGGTGTTCAGGCCATGATGCGGCACGCACTGGGCAATGCCATAGGCATAAAACGCCAGTGGACGTGAGGCCGCAATTTTCGGATCCAGCTGGCGCAAGCTGCCGGCCGCAGCATTACGCGGATTGGCAAAGGTCTTTTCGCCTTTGGCCAGATTAGCGGCATTGAGTTTTTCAAAACCCGATTTGGGCATCAGCACTTCACCGCGCACTTCCAGAAACTCCGGAATGCTGTGCTCCGCTGAAGATAAAATTTTCGGCAGGTTGCGAATGGTTTTAACATTGTGAGTAATATCTTCACCGGTTTCGCCATCGCCGCGGGTCACGCCGCGCACCAGCACGCCATTGGCATACCACAAGGAAATCGCCAGCCCATCAAATTTCAGCTCGACATCATATTGAATGGTCTGGTTGGGTAAACGCTCTTCGGCGCGGCGGGCAAAGGCAAACAGTTCATCCTGGTTAAATACGTTGCCCAGAGACAGCATTGGTACCGCATGGGTGACGCTTTCAAATTTGCTTAAAGGCTGTCCACCGACTTTATTGGTTGGGGTATCGGCCTGAATCAGATCGGGATATTGTTGTTCTAAGGCTTTAAGTTGATGAAACAGCTGATCATACTCACTGTCTGCAATAACAGGCTGATCCAAGACATAATAGGCATGATTATGCTGGGCTAAAATCTGGATCAATTGGCGCATTTGCGCCACCACATCTGCATGTTGAGTCATACGTTCACCATAAAAAAGGGCGGTGATCCCGCCCTTAAAAAATTTTGTCGCTTGGCCGTATTATAGAAACCGGAGGCTGTGGTTTCAATTCAGTTATGCCAGCGAAGCCTGACCTGCGCGATAATCAATCGCCTGATGACGCCAGTGTTCGCGTAATTGCGGGGTTAATTCCAGATGGTTCTGGTCATACACGGTGCCATCAATTTCACGGGCAATCAGACCGGAAATGCTGATCATGGTATCAAAGGCATTTTGCACATCGCTATGTGGCAGGGCCAGGAAAAAGGCCAGACCTTTGACCTGTTCATTCGACAGGGTTTCCAGATCAAAACCGTCGGCACCATTGTCGGTAATTTGCAGCACTGAGAACAGCAGTTTGGAACCATCTTCGTTATAACGGTGGAAGCAGGACATTTCACCAAAGCGCAGACCATATTTAAGCAGCACTTTAAGGGTTTTCTCCCCCGATAAAATCCGGCGTTCCGGGAAAATATTCAGGGCAATAAATGATTCTGCAGTGGCCAGGGCGCTTTCATCATCTACCAGTTGCTGTTCATGCAGATGCGCATCCAGAATACTGCTTTCTTCTTCAAATTCACGAATATCGGCTTTTTCAATCTGGCTGTTGAGGCTAAATTCAGCCGGCACAGTTTCCGCTTTTTCGGTATCTACCACAGCTTGAGTCTGTTCAGTCGATGCTGATTCAGGCACAGATGCAGCAGCATGAGCTACAGCAGTCGCGGCAGCTGCAGCGGATTCAGTTTGGGCAGTTTCGGTTGAGGCCTGTTCTGCCAGATTTTCTGCCTTTGCTTCTACCTCAGTCTTGGCTGCAGGTTCAGCATCTACAGATGTCGCGGCCTGTGCTTCGGTTTTCACCTGCGCTGTTTCGTTCGGCTCAGTCAGCTGCGTTTCAGTCATGGCCTGTGGCTCAATTTTGCTGTTTGGCTCGGCGGCAGCAAGATCAGCATCGCCCAAAGTCGGTTCTACGCGCTGGGCCGGTTCAGTCTGCAACTGATGACGGACATGACGCGGAATGATCGGCTGCTGGCTATCGGCATTGACCTGCAGCTCGGAGTCCAGCGAAGGTGCTGCATCGGCCGGTTTTTTCAGGATCATTCTTAAACCGAAACCCATAATAATGAGCGCGATAATAATCCCAATGATTGTGGTGATTTCCATGTTATGCCTCCGCGACTAGACCGTATTCTGTAGCATCTTCTAGATTTACGCTGACTAATTTTGATGTTCCCGGTTCAGGCATAGTAACACCTAATAAATCGGTTGCCATCGTCATTGCCAGCTTGTTATGTGTGATATATATAAATTGCACCTGTTCGGACAGTTCCTGGACCAGGTTACAGAAACGTCCGACATTGGCATCATCCAGCGGTGCATCGACTTCATCCAGCACACAAAACGGTGCCGGATTTAAACGGAAAATGGCAAAGACCAGTGCCAGTGCGGTCAGTGCTTTTTCTCCACCCGACAACAGCGCCAGTGAGCTGTTGCGTTTACCCGGTGGTCTTGCCATTAGTTTTACACCCGATTGCCAGTCATCTTCAAGACTTAAACTGGCTTCACCACCATTAAACACTTTGGGAAACAGCGCCTGCAGTTCGGTATTAATCTGGTCAAAGGTGGTCATAAACAGCTTGCGCGTTTCCTGATCAATACTTTTCATGGCCGCCTGTAACTGGGCCACGGTTTTTTCCAGATCTTCAATCTGATGGCTCAGTTCGGCATAACGGGCTGAAACTTCTTCATATTCTTCTGAAGCCGCTAGATTCACCGCACCCAATTTATCAAACTGCGCCTGGGCTTTTTCCAGCTGTTGCTGATGGACGGTTACATCAATGTTCAGCCCCGGAATCAGCTCGCTGTTTAAGGCATTCAGCTGTTCGGAATAATGCTGCAAGTCAGATTTGGCCGCTTGCCAAGCCAGACGTTTTTCTTCCAGCTGGCTGCGCAGCTTTTCATCCTGCTGCTGCTGTTGATGGCGCTGCTCGGTCAGCTGCTGCTGTTTGCTCTGAATCTGGTTCAGTTCCAGCTGCCATTCATTCCAGGTCTGTTGCAGTTTTTCCGTCTGCTGCTGCTGCTCGGCAAACTGGCTGGCCAGTGCCGGCAATTCCAGCTGCACCGGATCGACAAACTTTTTCGCCTGCTCCATTTGTGCTGCAATCTGCTGATGCTGGGTCTTTAAAAAACCACCATCTTTTTCCAGCAATTCCAGCTGCTGTGTGGCCTGCACCGACTGGCGTCTTAACAGTTCCAGTTCCTGTTGCTGTTGCTGATATAGCTGCTGCGCCTGCTCCAGTTGTGCCGTTAATTCTTCCAGCTGGAATTGCAGGGTTTTATAGTTTGGCAGCGCCTGTTCCAGCTTGAGACTCAGTGCATGCAGATCAATTTCCAGATCATCTTTTTGCATGGCATCTTCTTCCAGCTGCTCCTCCAGTTGCTGCAGCTGATGCTGTAATTGCTGCTTCTGCACGGCAAAGGCCTGCGCGGCGCTCTGGATTTTGGCAATCTGCAGATCCAGTGCCTGCAATGCCTGCTGCTGCTGTTTCAACTGCGTATGTTGTTCAGTAAGCTGTTGCTGCAACTGCTGGCACTGCTGTTGGCTGATGTTAAAGTCCTGTTCGGCCTGCTGTAACTCGGCCTGTTTCTGGCTCAGTAGCCCATCAATTTCTTCCAGACGGATGCGATGGCTTAAAGCCCCCTGCGCCGATTGTGAGGCTTCATCAAACAGTAAACCAATGACCCAGTCCGGCCCGACCTGATAGCCATCTAGGGTTAGAATGCTCTGCCCAGCCTGTAACTTTGGCTGTAATTGCAGCGCCTGCGCCAAATCATCGGCCAGTGCCACCTGTTGCCATAAAGAAGAAGATGGCGATTCAATCCAGTCCGCCAGACAGCTTAAATTTGCCAGCTGAATCGGTGCGTGCTGGGCAGCAGGTTTTAACTGGCGTGCCAGACTGTCCTGAAAGTTGTCATCTGCATCAAGCATCTGCGCATTCAGCCATTTGGCCAGAAACTTCTCAATTAATGCCGCATGCGGTTTGGCAGCATCGTTCAGGGTTAGCACCTGCATTAAGGCGGTGTGCTGTAACTGCTGTTTGGGGCTGTTTTTAATCAGTAGCTGATTCAGGTTTTTCTGCTCGGCCTGGAGCACCTGAATTTCCGATTTCAGTTCAGTACTGCTATTTTTATGCTGATTCAGCAGGCTGTGTGCCTGTTGCAGCTGCTGCTGTTGCGCCTGAATCTGCTGCTCCAGTTCGGCCAGCTGCTGGCTTAACTGAGCTTTGTCCTGGTTCAGCTGTTCGATTTCATCTTGCTGGGCCTGACTTTGCAGCGAGCTGCTCTGCTGCTGCAAGGTGTCTTTTTGCTGTTCAATCCGGCTGATATTTTTTAGCAACTGTTCGCTCTGGGCCAGCATTTGCAGTTTTTGCTGCTGCTGTTTTTCCACCTGCGCCTTAATCTGCTCAAACTGCTGCTGCACCTGTTGCTGCTGGGCTTTGAGCTGCTGCACAGCCTGTGCCTGCTCTTGCGTGCTTTGCTCGGCCTGTTGCAGCTGCTCGGTATACTGTTCCTGCTGGCTGAGTACTGTTTCTAGCTGCAGATCAATCAGCTGCAGACGTTCTTTGGTCTGGGCTTTCTGTTCCTGCAACTGAGCCAGCGTACTGCTGTTTTGCTGGACCAGCGACTGTTTCTGCTCCAGGGTCATTTTCAGCTCAGCCAGTTTCTTTTCAGCCTGCTGCCATTCATTCTGTAATGGTGTCGATTGCTGAATCAGACGCTGGAACAGCTCACTGGTATTGCCCAAATCATGTTCCAGCGTGCTTAGCTCGGAACGGGTCAGCTTGAACTGTTCGCCCAGTTCGGTCATCTGCACAGTATATTCCTGCTGCAAACGACTGCTCTGCTCGCACTGGAACGATAAAATTTCAATTTTAATGCTGCGAATCTGGCTTTCTAAAGTCTTGTACTGCAGCGCAGTTTCCGACTGGCGTTTTAGGGTTTTGAGCTGGCCTTTCAGTTCACTGGCAATATCTTCCAGCCGCGATAAATTCTGGCTGGTATGATCCAGATGCAGCATAGTTTCACGGCGACGGGCCTGATAACGCGATACCCCGGCCGCTTCTTCAATAAATACCCGCATTTCTTCCGGTTTGGCATCGACCAGACGGTTAATCATGCCCTGTTCGATAATGGCATAGGAGCGCGGCCCTAAACCGGTGCCGAGGAAAATATCGGTAATATCACGGCGCCGGCATTTGGTGCCATTTAAAAAATATTCCGACTTGCCATCGCGGTTGACCTGACGACGCACCGCCAGTTCGGTATAGGCGTTATACGCGCCACCCAGCTTGCCATAGGTATTGTCAAAGCGCAGTTCGACACTGGCCATGCCCACCGGTTTACGTTTGGCGGTCCCGGTAAAAATCACATCCTGCATGCTGCCGCCACGCAGCTGACGCGCGCTGGATTCACCCATGACCCAGCGAATGGCATCAATCACATTGGACTTGCCACAGCCATTGGGGCCGACCACGGCCGTCCGGTTGGCTTTAAAATGTAAGGTGGTACTATCGGCAAAAGATTTAAAGCCGGAAAGTTTTAAGCTGCTTAAACGCATAATGTCCCGATCAACGGCGTGAGCGGCGTGCCCAGGCCAGTTCAATTTGTTTCATACGGGTCAGAGATTCCAACACCAGATTGCGCAAGTGTCGACAAAAATCATCCATAAATAAAGAGGCTTGTTGTGATTTTCGGATTAAAATTGCATCAATTACCAGTTTAAATAGATCAAACGATTCCTGTAACTCCCGACGTGACGTATTCAGGGTTAAAAAATAGCTGCGCCGTAACGACGGCAGCAACTCTTGATAGAATTTCATCAGGTACAGATTGGCCACCATATCCTGCTGCTGGGCCAGGGTTTGGAAAATTAGGTCATAAAATTTTTCGGTATGACCCTGCCGGTATTCGGCCTCAATCTGCTCCATCAGCTTTTGCAGCTGCTCAATTTCATGATGACGCCAGGTTTCTGCAATGCGCTGTACTATCTGCCCCAGCAGCAAGCTGCAGGTATCAAACAGGGCGCGCACCTGCTGGGCCGACATTTCCGACACAATCGCGCCGCGCCGCGGAAAAATTTCAATTAGATGGGTACGTTCCAACAGCAGCAGTGCCTCACGCACCGAACCGCGACTGACATCCAGCTCTTTGGCAATACGCAGTTCCTGAATGCGCTCGCCCTCTACCAGCTCGCCACTAATAATCTGCTCGCCGATATGTTTTGCAATCTGTTCAGATAGACTGTCTGTTTCTTGTTGTTGCATACTGTTCCTGTGTTATTTTTATACCATGCGCGCAGTTGCAGCGGGTCTTTCTTATTGTCTTTTTTACTGGCTTAGCGACCAAATTTCCATGACATTGTCCGACAATTTTCTGTCGCTATAGCCAATTTTCAACCACACCATCAAGCGCTTAAAAATAAGCGCTAAAGCCCTGGTAAATAAAATACAGACCGACGGTGGTCAACAAACCTGAAAAACATTTTTTTAGCATGGCCGGTGACAAAATATGTGCAACTTTTGCGCCAAGCTTGGCGGTAATAAAGCTCATCACGCTAATGCCAATAAAGGCATATAAATGTACATAGCCCCAGGTATTCGGCACGCTCACCTCAGACTGCTGGCCAAACCAGACAAAACCTAATGCACCAGCAATAGCAATCGGCAAACCGCAGGCCGCCGAAGTGGCAACTGCTTTTTGCATCACCACACCACAACGGTTCAGGAACGGTACGGTTAAGCTACCGCCGCCAATCCCGAAAATGGCCGAGGCAATCCCAATTCCGCCGCCAGCCAGCATTTGCGCACCGGTTGAAGGCAACTGACGTGAAGGATCAACCGGGGTATTTGAACCACGGAACATGCGATAGGCCACCCACACCGCAAAGAAACCAATTACCAGCTGCAAGCCCTGCCCCGACATTAAATCGGCAATCCCGGCGCCAAAAAATGCACCCAGAATTAGGCCGGGCGCCAAATTGCGAAACACATTCCACATCACCGCACCTTTTTTATGGTGCGCCGTGACCGAACTGATCGAAGTTACGATAATGGTCGCCAGTGAAGTCCCGACCGCCATATGCATAATCACGCTAGGATCATAATTCAGCTGGGTAAATACAATGTACAAAATTGGCACAATAATTAAGCCACCGCCCACCCCGAACAGACCCGCAGCAAATCCGGCAATTGCGCCAATCAGTAAATATATGATTAACTCCATAAATTATATTCCACTATTCTCAGATTCATATGGATGTAGAGACTCGACAGTTACAACAACAGCTCAGCGAAGCCGGACAGCTTCCTGAAGTCCTCATTTTAAAACCTGTGACTACATCAACCAATGATGATGTACGCGAGATTGCTCAAAAAGGATTACAGAGCGTTCTGGTCTGTAGCGCCCGACAAACACAAGGCAGAGGACAACGCCAACGGCAATGGGTGTCCCCAGAAGGAAACGTCTATTTAAGCACATTGCTAAATTTACGAACACCCGTAGATGGCCGTTTAGCCCTGGAAATTGCCTTAAATATTTTGCAGATGCCAAGCCTGCGCCAGCTGAACCTGCAGGTGAAGTGGCCGAATGATTTATATAGCCCGCAAGGCAAATGGGGCGGTATTCTGATTGAGCCCCTGTCGACCCAGCAGGTCATTGTCGGGGTGGGGATTAATCTGGCGCCAATTCCGGCCGAGCAGATTGATCAGCACGCCACTTCCCTGGCCGAATTGGGCCTAAATGAAATTTCCCGAATTCAGCTGATTGCCGAGCTGTATCTGGCCATTCAGCAGGCACAAGAATGGTTTAACCATAACAGCTATCAACTGGCTTCACGTTTTAATCATCATGCCGCTTTTCAGCAACAGCCGGTAGAATTTGAACATCATGGCGGTGTGGCCCAGGGGTTGTTTTTAGGCATTCAGGATGATGGCGCAATTCAGATTGAAACTGCCTCTGGCGTTGAAGTGTTTTATCAGGGCCGTTTACGCCCGCAAATGTCGGGACAGTGAGCGCAGCACATGAAAAATTTATGGTTAGATATTGGCAATACCCGGCTCAAATACTGGATTACCGAACATCAGCAGATTGTAGAACATGCCGCTGAACTGCATCTGCAATCTCCGGCCGATTTACTGCTGGGCCTGATCCAGCATTTTAAAAGCCTGAACCTGACCCATGTCGGGGTATCTTCGGTGCAGGACCAGAAAAATAATGAACGGATTCAGCAGATTTTAAAATTCCTGAATATTCCGGTGATTTTTGCACGGGTACAGGCCGAATATGCCGGCCTGAGCTGCGGCTATGATATTCAGCAGCTGGGGATTGACCGCTGGCTGCAGGTACTGGCCGTAGCTGAAGCCGATAAAGATTTATGCGTGATTAGCTGCGGCACCGCGCTGACCATTGATCTGACTCAAGGCCATCAGCATCTGGGGGGTTATATTCTGCCCAACCTATATTTGCAGCGTGATTCGTTAATCCAGCACACCAAAGGCATTCGGATTCCGGAAGCAGCCTTTGATGACCTAAGCCCCGGCACCAATACCTTGGATGCTGTGCATCATGGTATTTTACTGGGACTGCTCAGCAGTATTGAATATGTCATGCAGCAATCCCCGCGGCAACTGGTGCTGACTGGGGGTGATGCGCCGCTGTTTGCCAAATTCCTGCAACATTACCAACCACTAGTGGAGCAGGACTTATTGCTGAAAGGTTTGCAGCGCTATATCCAGCATTATTCCACGGCCAATGAGTCCACACCGCTTATTCCACAATAATATGAGGCAGTATCGCCTGCCAGACTTCCACCAGTTCGGTACAGCCTTGAGAGTCAATAAAATGGCCTTGATGCTGTGCCTCAATGGCTTTGGCATCCAGACTGCGCGCCTGCTCCAGACTAAATTTTGGCAGCACCCGGTCATCGCCAGCTGAGTAAATCACCACCCGATGCGCAATCTGGCGTTTTAGCAAGTCAAAATCAATTTTACAGGCATCAATAAAAGGATTGACCTCGTCCAGCCGGCCCAAACGGCCATTAAAGCCGGCCACCAGCACCACCTGTTTAATTTTCTGGGTTTTCAGTTTCTTGGTCAGAAAGTGCAAAGTGGCAATACAGCCCAGACTATGGGCAATGAAAATGGTATTTTCGTCAATCTCATCGATCTGCTCATCCATTTGCCGCTTCCACACTTCCAGAGTTGGCGTTGGCGATGGATCGAGTCTTAACACTTTCAGACTGGCTTTTTGCTGGTCGGCATATTCCTGAATCCAGGGAAACCAGTTTTCATCCGGACTGGCGGTATAGCCATGTACCACATAAATTTGTGCCATTGTTGTGCTCGCTGTTCGTTCCTGATGCACATCAGTGTGCCCGAAACAGCGCGGCTTTCGGGTAAGCGTCTGTTGGGTTTTCTTAAAGATCACCGCAGCACGTTCGCTTGAATGACTTAAAAATGGAGAGCAACAAAAAGGCGCACCCGGCGCCTTGTTGTTTTGAATCCCTTATTTTTTCGGTTCTTTACCACCGAACAGCGGACCCATACCGCCACCACCGCCAAACTGCTTTTGCAGATTGCCCAATGATTTCATCATTTTTGCCATACCTGATGGATTGGCAAATTTCTTCATCATTTTGGCCATTTGCGCATGCTGTTTAATCAGTTTATTGACTTCAGACACATCCATACCACAACCGGCCGCAATACGTTTTTTACGGCTTGGGTTCATCAGGTCCGGATTACGGCGTTCTTTGACGGTCATCGACTGGATGATGGCTTCCATCTTTTTCACCTGCTTCTCTGGGTTCGCCTGTGCAATCGCATCCTGAATACCAGAGTTACTCATGCCCGGCAGCTTGTCCAGGAAGCCCATCATACCGCCCATTTTATTCATTTGCTCAAACTGCATCAGCATGTCTTCAAAGTTGAAGCTGCCGCCTTTTTGCAGTTTTTTCGCCATTTTTTCGGCTTTTTCTTTGTCGATTTTGCGTTCAACTTCTTCGACCAGAGAAAGCACATCACCCATGCCCAGAATACGCTGTGCCACACGTTCCGGATGGAATGGCTCGAGGGCATCGAGTTTTTCACCCATCCCCAGGAATTTGATTGGCTTGCCAGTAATGGCACGCACCGACAGCGCCGCACCACCACGCGCATCACCATCCGTTTTGGTGAGAATGACACCGGTTAATGGCAAGGCATCATTAAAGGCTTTGGCAGTATTGGCCGCATCCTGACCGGTCATGGCATCAACCACGAACAGGGTTTCAGTCGGGTTAATCGCTGCATGCAGCGCTTTAATTTCGTCCATCATGTCATCATCGACATGCAGACGACCGGCGGTATCGACAATTAACACATCGGCAAACTGGATTTTTGCCTGCTCAATGGCACGATTGGCAATATCAATCGGGCGTTCATTGGCATTCGATTCCAGGAAAATCGCACCGACATCCCCGGCCACTGTTTGCAGCTGTTTAATTGCCGCTGGACGATAAACGTCGGCAGACACCATCGCCACTTTTTTCTTTTGACGTTCCTGTAAGAAACGTGCCAGCTTGGCTGCCGTGGTGGTTTTACCCGCACCCTGCAAACCGGCCAGAAGCACCACCACTGGTGGTTTTGCTGCAAGGTCAAGGCTCTCGTTGGCCTCGCCCATCATTTTGGTTAATTCGTCATAAACGATTTTAACGAATGCCTGACCCGGTGATAACTGTGTCATCACTTCCTGACCTAATGCCTCTTCCTTAACTTTCGCGATGAATTCACGAGTTACAGGTAACGCCACATCGGCTTCAAGAAGTGCCATACGTACTTCACGTAACGTATCTTTAATATTGTCTTCGGTTAGCTGCCCTGAGCCAGTAACATTTCTTAAACTCTGCGTGAGTCGTTCTGTTAAGGTATCAAACATTGCAAAATCCGCTTAAAATAGCCATCAGCAAAAAAATGTTTCTTAAAATAGAAAATTTATGCATAAGATGCTATAGGATACTGTAGTTCGCATCGAATTTATATAAATGAATATTCATCATCCTGAAAAAGGTTTGACATGAGCAGTCTCCCCTTGGTTTACACGATTCTGGCATTAATCGCTTATACCACTTCGTTCTGGTATTTATTTATGCATTTAATGTCCAAGCGTGCTCCAAACCATTGGTTTATTGGTATTGTGCTGGGCTTGGGTTTATGTTTGCACGCCGCTGTGCTGTATAACGACATGCTGCTGCCGATGGGCATTAACTATAACGTGTTTAACCTGATGTCCTTTACCTCAGGCTTAATGCTGTTATTAAGTGTGCTGTTTAGTACTTACCGGCCGGTGATTGCGCTAAACCTGATTGGGATTCCAGTGGCCGCAACCGGCCTGATTCTGGGGCATTCCTTTAGCGGTTTAAACCTGTTTGTCGAAAACAATTCTTTAGGTCTGGATATTCATATCCTACTGTCGTTATCGGCCTATGCGGTCTTGCTGATGGCCACCATTCATGCGGTCTTGCTCTGGTTTCAGAACCGGGAGCTGAAAAACAAACAGAAACGCCGGATTTGGGTGAATTTGCTGCCACCGTTTCAAGCCATGGAAGAGCTGCTGTTTGATATGCTGATTGCCGGCTTTATCCTGCTGACGCTGGCATTGGGTTTTGGTTTCCTAACCATTGATAACTTCTTTGCCCAGCACTTAGCGCATAAGACTGCCTTTAGTATTATTTCCTGGTTTATCTATGGCGCGCTGCTGTTGGGCCGTTATAAATTTGGCTGGCGTGGCCAGAAAGCCATTCGCTTTACCATTATTGGCTTCTTCTTGCTGGCGCTTGGCTTTATTGGTTCCAAGTTTGTGTTACAGATGATTTTGGGCAAGTAAGATGCTTTTGTTCAGTTTGCCACATTAAAAGCGTGGAACAGTGATTAAATAATAAGCGTGGAACATGTTAAATTATTAACAAAGCCCAAGTATCCGTGCCTGAGCTTTTTACCATACGATAAGGTTATGATTTATATGGAATAAAAAATAGTATTTCGTATAACGTGTATTATGTTAATTGTAGAAAATCTTAAACTAATGTGTACTCTTACAAGCTGAACATTTGTGAAAACCAAGCTGTATTAGCAGATCTTCTTCAACCGCATTTTGATCAAAATCATTCTCTTTTTTGTATGACTCCACTAATGCAATAATCAATTTAGCCTTTAACTCAGCAAATTGTTCTGCAATTTCTTTTTCTTCAGGCGAAGAAAATTTAGTAAGTCGCTTAATTTTTTTCGGATCAAAGTACCTCATATTATAAATTTTTTTATGTATATCAGATGTATCTTTGAAAACCAAAAGTTCGCTATAAACAGTATCTAATGCATGATTAATATATTCAAGATTGGTATTTTCTAGTTCATCACCAAATTCAACCACTCCAGAATTATTTTTTTCAACTCGACCAAAATTCGTATCTACAATTTTAAATTCTGCTTTCAGAGCAACAGTTAACGCTGGATGACCTAAATGGAGATTATCCATCTTAATACTATCCCATATGAACTTTCTAAATCGCTTGACCTCTTCAACACCACGATCTTTCACTTCTTTTGGTACATAATAGTTAAACGGTAATACCCCCATTTTTAATTGAATTAATGGATAGAAAATCTAAAGCCCTTGTTATTGTTTAAAAATAGGTGGACAACCATTTACTGACATATGAGGTCGTTCATGATTATAAAAGTACTGCCAGTCAGTTATATAGTCCTGCACCTCGCTCAGATCTCGAAATAAATACTGATTTAGACACTCATAACGTACTGTACGATTAAATCGCTCAACATATGCATTTTGCTGTGGATTGCCTGGTTGACTAAATACATGCTCAATACCATGCTGATCACACCACTTTTCCATCAGCTTACTTATATACTCTGGACCGTTGTCGGTTCTAATGCGTTTAGGTTTGCCTCGCCATTCAATGAGCTGATCAAGTGCTCTCAGCACACGTTCTGCTGGCAATGAAAAGTCAATCGATACATGGGTTGATAACATATTAGTAATAGTGATACGCCTTACAATTACAGGATTTATAGTAATGCTAGGATTTTTCTTGGCGTTTATTGCTACGATGGGTCCACCTATTGCACCTCATATTTGGAATGGGGGTCTAGATGCTGGTATTAGAATAAGCACTGGTGTTATCGGCTTGGGTTCATGTGCTGCTATATTGCTTTGGTTTTTCTGGACACTATGTTGTGATGTTTATCGCTTTATTATTCGTACCAAATAACCTTCGAGAGCATCCTACATTTTGTGTAATTATTGATGAAAGCCACATAGCTGTTACACAGAATATAGGATGCTCTCCATTATTAAGCTTACATACCTATAGGATAGATACTTCTAGCCAATATGGAGGTGTTTTTCCTTTAGAAGCTTGAGAACGTGGCTGAAGAATACGCAATTCATATTTACCTGAATATGGAAGCGTGTAATAACCTTGGTTATCTAGTTCAGAGGAATATTCTCCTACATTGACAGAATCTGATAGATTCTTATTAAATAAATAAGAATCTACATTCCCTCCCGTTGTTTTAACAGAAAGCTTTTGGTTCTTTTTGGCATAAAATGTATAGGAATCGTACTTACTACCCTTTAATTTCCCATAATAGTTAGCTGAACTAGCGCCTTTTTTAAATTGAACATCAACAGTTTTAGCCACTGCATCTGAAGACGCGGCCATGACTGTAGGACTCACCATTAGAACAGGAAGCGCAATTAGAATAGCAGCAGTTAAGTTTTTCATATTTTAAACACTCAAACAGTAAAAAAACGATTTTATCTCAACGCACACTGTCAACCTTTATAGATATGTTATATTAATATTACCAATATAGAGAGTGCATTGATAGGTTACTGAACAAGGCTGCTCATAATCGTTGGTGTTAATTAATTAATACACTAGTTTCTAATTCTATCGCAAACCTAACTATAGTAGTAAAAACCTGAATTTCATTATGTAAACAAAGAGAACACTACTATTTAGCAGTGTTCTCTTATTATATTTAAAGGAAAAAATTATGCGTTCTTTGCTTTTGACG
>NZ_JAYJLP010000023.1:0-31235 GCF_051949055.1 Acinetobacter sp. Brlt_5 | reverse complement strand
CAGATTTACGGAATTAGGTCGCCCACTTACCCAAGTTACGCCTTAAATTTGGCTCAATTAGGGGCGCTTTGCATTTCAAATCTTTGTGCAACAAAGCCCCAATCAACTATTCATATTACATACATAACGTTTATGTCTAGAATGGATAAAACCTATATTCCAATAATCTACTAACTGATTCAATGACTGTCCTTCTCCTGATTGCATAACTGTACCTATCTTTATAGGAGGAACTAACTCAAGTTGATTCATATCTCTATCACAATAAATGTAAGCTTCTTTGTATTTTTCTTTATAGTTCCACCCCCTCTTATTCAACCTACCATCTATTTTATCTATAAAATTATCACTATTTTGCTCTAGATCTTTCACTTGAAATATTAATCGTTCTGCATTATAGGAAGAAAATATTTTTTTACCTAAAATTTGATTACCAAAAATATATTCAGCATCACTTTCAAATTTTTTAATTATTATATTCTTATTTTCAACAACTGTTACTTCATTTTTTTTTCTAAGATCGCATGCAATACAGCAAGTACCCATTAAAATAATAGTCATAAATTTAAAAAAGGCTTTATTCCATGTTTGCATTACTTAATCTCTCTAATCTATTATTTCTTACTAGGTTTCACAGCATCTAAAATTGTATCAACACTAACAGTACCGCTCACACCTACATTGAAACCTGGTGTTCCTACTCCTAACTCAGAGGCCCACGTACCTTTTACAGGACTGCTTTTACTTACTAATGGAACCACTACGTTTGCTACTGCTCCATAAGCTCCACCACCAACAGTAACTGAAGCTCCACTTACAAATTCATTTGTAATCTCGCCCATAGTCATTGTTGTTTTGGTATAACTTGGTATGTTGTGAATATTACCACCTACACAACTAGCCCCTGCCAGATCTTTAGCGCTAAATTGTTTATTTTGAGCAACTGATTTTGCTACAGGAATTAATAGCGAATCCTTCGAACCACTAATATAATATTCGCCAGTCCATTGATTTTTAACAAAGCCCACTCCTATTCCTAAACCTCCGCCGCTACATGCAACATAATCAAATAATGGTGGCACTTTTATTTTACATAATTCTCCTGTTTCAGCAGAACACTCATAATTTCGTTGACCTTGATATGCTAGACCTGACTGGGCACTAGCTGGAATACCAAACATTTCACCATAATTAAAACTATTTAATCCTTTTGGATCAATCCATTGATTTGGATCACTTACATAACTAGAGGTATTCATACCACCCTCTAACCCAATCGGGTCTTTACTTACATATCTTGCGCTATGAGGTTCATAATAACGATAACGGTTATAGTGCAATTCTGTTTCTTGGTCGTAATACTGGCCTTGAAAGCGTAAATTATTTTGTTCAAATGGATTATCTTGATTTACTGCTTTAATTTCTAATGCTGTTCCCCACGTGTCTTGGAGAATTTCCCATACACACTCACCTCTTGCATTGGTCATAGTCTGCGGCGTACCGACTTGATCACAATGGTAAAAAGTGATCTGCTCTAACTCCACTCGATTTTTACGGGTATCATTGCGCCATACAGGATCTTTATAAACCGAATAAGGTTTACTTTGATATTCAGCATAATCAGGTGTTTCAATCAGTTGAATAAAACCTTTATATCCAGCTTGCAACAGTGGAACGAAGCTATTCGGTTCATACAGATAGTGCTTGGTATAACTGTCTTGTTCTGATTTGCGGGATTCCCAAATCATCAGATCACCATCCCAACCAAACAAAGTCAACGCATCTACCGTTTTCTTGTACAGTCGACGACCAAAGACGTCATAACCGTAGTCCGTGACTTGACCATTGTGATCACTGCGAATCAATCGATTTTGGTTGTCCCATGTCAGTTTGAGGGTTTTACCTGCTTGTTTAGCCTCTATGACATTGCCTTGTGCGTCGTAGTGGTAATGTTTTCCTTGATAGCTTCTGACCAGATTGTTTTTAATTTGTGCCGTACTAGATGCGGATACAGGGTCGATCAAATTTCCTGCAGGATCAAAGCTAAAACTCTCTGTTTTATGAGCGCTTTGCGTTGTGATTAAGCGTCCAATTGGATCGTATTGATAATTAAGCTTACCCAAACGGCTATCTTCAACTTGGTTTAGTAGGTAGTTTTGGTCGTAATGATAATGTCGATGCGCTTGGTACTGTAAATAGTCTTGCGTTTCTTGTTCAGGCTGAATCAGTTGTGAACTGAGTAAACCAACGTCATTATAGTGTTTAGTTTGGATGAGTCCATTTGCCAATAGGCGTGTTGTTTCTCGATGCAAGTCATCTCGTTGGAATGAAGCCATGTCCTGTTTATTCAGGGCAATCGCATATAAATGTCCTGAGCCGTAACTCAAATTGGCTTGTTCCTGTCCATCTGGGCGGATTGTTTTAATTAGATTACCAAGTTCGTCATATTCATAACGTAAGACCGCAGTAAGTGGACGAAGCCCAGCGATTTTGTAATGCTGATGCTCTCTCACCAATTGCCCAAGTGTATTGCGATAAAAATCAATTTGGCTAACCTCATTACTGGCTCGGCTCAGTTGGCTGTTCAGATTGTAATCAAATTGTTCTGTTTGCTTCTTTCCTGTATGTAAATGGGTAAAGCTTTTCGATGCGATTTGTCCATCTGCGTAATAATCAAATTGGGTCAGGATATTAGGCTGTCGGATTTCAGATAACCTGCCACTCTCATCATGATAGCTGTAGTTTTTTTCTTCTCCATCAAAAGCTTGTTCACGTACCAAATAACCATATTGATTGTAATCAAATAAATATTCTGCTTGGTTTTGGTTGATTAGTTTTTTGATGCGTCCCTGTTTATCCCATTGATAGCCAATGCGATGTCGATTAGCATCGATGCGTTGTTCGAGTAATCCTGTGGCATTGTATTGGTACTCAGTCACTAAACCTTTAGTATCAATATGTTTGAGTAAACGCCCTTCTTCATCATGTTCAAAATGTTCTTTTAATCCATCAGGGTAAACAATACTTTGGAGTTGTCCTTTGTCTCGACCTTGAGTGCTGTAAAGGTACTGAACGACTTTATTATTTGCAGTTTGTTCAGCTGTTAGCGAACCCTCTTCATCGTATTCCCAAGTACTGCTTTTGCCTGAGCAATCAGTATAGGAGGTCATTTGTCCTAATTCATTGTATTGAATTTTTTTGCTGCCGCCTTTGGCATCAATCACTTCGATCAATTGATTGTCATTGTTGTATTTATATTGGGTGATATGCCCCAAAGGATTTATTTCTTTGCTGATATTACCCTTGGCATCATATTCTCGTTTCCAAATATTGCCTTCAGGGTCTTTGGTTTCGACCAAATTGCCTTGCTCATCATAGGCAAAACGGATTACTCCGCCATTTGGCTGTACGATTTTGATGAGTTGATCTTGATCATTGTATTCTTGTTGGGTCTCTCGCCCTTCAAAATCAATTTGACGGGTAATACGTTTTTGACTATCACGGCTGTACCACGATTCACGACCATCGGCCAATCGAGTGCGATAGGTAAATCCATTCAGATCGAAATAATAGTAGGTCGGGACATCGTAAGCATCATAAACAGCGACTTGACGTAAGCGTGGATGCCATTTTAGTTTGGTATGAAAACTGCCATCATCGGCCCATTCTTCTATCGCTTTAGCTTGGGCGTCGGTTGATTCATAGCGAATATTTTGTCCACGTCCCGTCCGATCGGTATAGCGTGTGAGTTGATGAAATTGGTTATATTCGTAAGTTCTTATATAGCCATTTTGATCAATAGCTTTAATTAAATTTCCTTGATTATCATATTCATAACGTGCTAATGGTTCAGCTTTATCATCTACAAAGATGGCCAGAATTTTACCCTGATCGTTATAAGCGAATTTGAGCGCCTGCTGTGCCTGCTTTAACTTAAATGCAACAATTTGTAGAAATATCTTATCGACACGAAATGAGCTGGATAAGCAGCTTGCTTTACAGGCACGTAATGTTGAACTGGCTGAAAAGTCTGAACGGTTGACTGAAGTTCGTTATCGTAATGGTGCAATTGCGTTGAAAAACTTGTTAGATGCACAGGAAACCACACGTAATGCTCGATTGTCTTTGGTTCAGACCAAGCAGAGTCAATACAATGCTTATGTGACGTTAATGCAAGCTTTGGGTGGAAGTCCGGTTCAGTCTTTAAATTAAAAAAAGCCCGAAAGGGCTTTTTTTTATCAACACTCATAATTAAATAGCTTTGCTAAATAAAACCGTGAATTAAAAATATCATTTTAAATTTAATTGATCCATTCTTTAGGAACTTGAGGGATTTTAGATGTTCTCACACAAAGCCTTCTAATTAAGAATTGAGGAATACCAAAAATCAAAAGATTTAAATTAAAGTCTGAAGGTAATTTCACTTGATCTGTGAAATAATCTCGCTCTGAAAATCTTAGTAGTTTAAGTCTAAACCAAGTTTCTCTTGCTATCTCTTTACGGTCAATGACATTCGGGGCATAGTAATGAATATTATTTTTTAATTTTTCTAAGTCTTCACCCGCCATATAGCGTCTAAAAAACTCCCAATGACCTTCAACCAAACTTAAGCTACGAAATCTAAATGGAAAGACGACCACTTGTTGAATGATCTCATTTTGATCAATCAGTGAAGCATTCACAGCGTATTCATGATTTTCATTAATATTTATAGAAAAATGATAATCACTCCATGGAGCTGAAATCCATTTTTTTTGGTAAGGCTCAAAATAGTGTAATTCTTGCTTTTTACGGTTAAAAATTAACGGGTAATGTGTATAGCCAAATAATTCGCGACCGAATGAAATATTAAATATTTTTATTAAAAGATAAGTACTTCCAATCAGGGCAAAAGTCCCTATTATAAGAGCAAAAGATATTTCATTTTTAAAAAGTGCATAAAATAGAAAAAAAAGTAAAGAAGAACTGATTATTAATAATATGACGGAGAACCATATAGAAAAAATTGATGGCAATCCTCTAATTTCGTCCCAAGCATCAGTACAAACTAGGTAATCATCATTAACTTGCTGGATATTAAAATATGGAATCAACTTGTTTTTTAATTTTTCTTTAGGATCTAAATTAAAATTAATCAATCCTCGTTCATTAATATAAGTTAATATCTTTGGTCTTTCATGATTAATTTTTAACCCTAGTATTAAATTCTGATTCTCATAACCATAGTTACCGCTCATAATCTTCCTTTTATTTCTTAAGATCTACTATTCTTCAATTAGAACTACTAACTTCTTCAACGGCCATTATATAATTTTTTTCAAGTTGATCTAAAGAAAATCCTGCATCAGATACCCCCCAAGCACTTTGTTCAAGCCATTGTATAAGCTGTTGCCTACGATTATAGTCAGCATAATAATCAATTCCAAAACCAACTAAAATTAGAACTATGCCCCAACCTGTAGCACCTAAACCTAACAATCGGGCTGACATGTATGTAGTACCACGCCTTAAAAGATAGGTAGAGCCAATTAACGAGGCACCGTATGATAAATCTAGAAGTCCACTTGTAATATTATTTTGCTTGAATGAACCAAATGCATTTTTTGTTTCTAAAAGAGCAAAAATAGTCGCTCCCCCATACAAACCAATACGCGCTAAATTTCGAACCGTGTCAAATCTAGATTGTCCAATAAACCCAAAAACATTTTTATTAACATTAGGTATCGAACTACGTGTTTGTAATTGTCTTTGCACATAATCCATTATACTTCCAATAAGTATTAGTGGCTGAGCAAATGCTTGAGCTTGTGCATGGATATGGGATTCCAAGCTACCATTTGATTCAAATAGTGCATTATAAGCTTTAGCTATAGATATACATTGTAAAGCTGAACCAAACACTCCTAAAGCCAAGGCTCTATTATTCTTAGGCTGGAAAGAGCTTATTTGAGAATTCATAAAATCTTTATAAACTTTATAATCAAAAACTGAATTAGAAGCTCTTTTTGCCACTTTACTCCCTCTTGATGAATAATAAAGCTCTTTGTCTAAAATCGCTTCAAATTTGACGATTTGGTTAGGATTTTTTTGATTCGTCTCGGCTCGAATTCTATCTAATTTGCTTTGTAAACCAGATATTCTTGAATCTTGATTTTTATTTCCTGTGAAGCCTGAATTTTGTAAAGTAGTAATAACTTCAGAAGTCATTTTCGAGGCTGGTCCAGTCCAACTAAGTCGAATAAATTTTTGTTCATTAAAAACCTGTGTTCCAAATGCGACAGGATAATTTTTTAAATCAGACCCAGCTTCATTAAAAATTAACGCTAACTGAGCATGTAGTTTTTCACTCATCACAGCATGGCTTGGGGAGTTTTTTAAACTTCTTAAAATAATGGCATCATACTCATCAACGACTTGCGAATAACCAAAATAGACACCAGCATTTTGTGGTATGTTAGTACCAGTATTAATTAAAAAATCAAAAGTATTATCTATTTTTAAGTTTGCCTTATTTGATTCAATGTAATTTTTTAATTTCTCATTATTATAGCATAATGATCTTAAGCAATAATTCCTATCTGTAATTGATTTACTTTTTAAATGATTATAGAAAAATTCCGATATTTTTGGATAAACAGCAGAATCCCCAATAATAATATTTAAAATATTAAAATACTCTCCATACAGCTCTATATTTTCCTTATCAAAATATTCATTCATATAATTAAAAAGCATATCGCTTTCATAAAATTTAATATATAAATTTGACAAGCTATCAATTTTAGAACTCAAATTTTGATACAAATTAGATGAAATCCAACTATCATATTTATTATTATCAACTACTTTTAAGTATTCCTCCCACTGTTTTTTAAAATTTTCTTCTCTTTTTTCAGCAATACTTGAAATAAATAACTTCTTTGAGTCTTCAGTTAGAATATCTAGCAGATCAAAACTTTCATCTTCAAACATTTCATTAAGTTCTTTCGTAGTGAACTTATCAGTATTTATTTTAAATTTATTGCCCTGTAATCCATAAATCATCTCATCTGGACGCAACCCCTTTTTATAATTTGCACTAATACCACGTTTAGTATAGTCCTCTATCTCAAAATATGCTCCAGCTTCACAAGCTGTTTGAACACCAAATTGGATCTCAGAAAATTTAGCATCCATAAAGAGGTTTTTGTCATTATCATCGTTATATTTCTCCTTAAGATACCTCATAATTTGACCAATATCCTTCAATATACCTACAGGGTCATCCAATACTATAATTGGGAACCTTTTACGATTTTCAGTATCATTTTCAAAGTATTCAATCAAACTATCTAAAGTATTTTTTCTATTTCTGATAAAATTGTTCTTATTTGTAATATCTCTATCTTTTATCCAAGCATGTGTTTTTTCAAAGTCCGTACTTTTTAAATCATCAATCAGATTAATTTGGGATTTTGATAGCCTTCTTTTATGTGCACTACTTGCTTTGGATACATTTAAAAATATACTTTTATCTTTCGAAGCACTTTTTTCTATTATTTCTTTAGAAAATTGATGTCTTGAGTATATTATTCCAAAGTTTTCTGCTCCACTATAAACATCTAAAACTAATGCCTTCGCAGTTGTATTAGAATATCCTTTACTTTTCACCCCTTTCTGAGATTCAAAACACTCCAAATGAGTTTTCTCAACATCCTCATGCTCTTCAACACTATCCAAAGGAATTGCTGTAAGTGCTCCATTATTACTTACAGAATATGCTCTTAATGGATAATCTTTTCCTTGCCCGAAATGATCAAAAGACCAGTTCTCACCATAGATATATAAATACCCTGTTTCCAATATTCGAAGTGTATAAACTAAAAAACTAGGTAGTTGAGGATAGTCTTGAGTTAGATTTTTTGGACATTCTTCAACGTCTCCTTTCAACCCTATACCAATTCTAACAGGTAGATCTTCCCCAAAACGCTCACATGTATCGCATCTATGTTGTAATCCTATTCCTTGAGATAATTCTTCTTTTTCATCATAACTATTCATTTATACAACCCCATTATTCTTATAAGTACTTAGAACAATATTTAAAAATTCAGAATCTTTAAGTAATTTTCTTTTTGTAGATAAATGATCATTAACTATCAATCTTATCTCTTTATTAATAGATTCTATTTGACCTACTTCCATATTTTTTCTAAAGTTAATATTTCTTTCACTTAAATTAATTTCCATAAAAGTGAAATTCAAACTAATCAAATATTTATCTATATTTTTTAAAAATTTACTACCCCATCCATTATACATATTTTTATATATTTTATTTTCATCAAAAAGAATTGCATTTAAATGTAATGATATCCGTGGATCATAAAATCTAAATAAAAATTTATCTGATTTACCTACTATCATTTGTTGGGTCAAAAATTCCGCCATATCATTTAAATCCAATTTTGACTTAAAAAGATTCTGTGCGATAAACATTCGATCAAAATCATAAATATTTTTTGTAAAATTAACTAGAATAAGCTCATTTAAAAAACTCTCTTTTAATTCATCCCCCACTGTATTCAAATCAACTAATAATGGACAAAATTTCTTATTTTTAAAAACATCTTCACCTATATACTTATATTCAATTTGATTACCATCATAGAGTTCTATCATATTCTGGAAAAATCTCTGTTCATAAAGCATAAAATTAAATTCTTTAAAAACATTTAAATTTAAATCTACAATATTTATCACTTTAATTTTCCCAGCCTTAATTCAATTTTACAATTGCGCTACCACTTGTAGCAGCTTGTTGTAATTTATAAGGACATTTTAAAGTCGGAATGTTCAATAGTGTACTTTCTACATTTACTCCTGACATAAATAAATGCTGCCCCGCTTTCACCTCAAATTTTCCACTTGTGGTTGGAAATACACCCGAGCCATTAATCTTGATTTGTGAACCACCAGCGGTCAGATTAATTTCGGTTGGACTGGTAATATAAACCGCATCTTCCGTTGAAATAATCTGCACCCCCTTTCTGGCAATAAGATCTGCCCCATCACCCTGTGCCTGAATTTCGACTTTGCCTTTACCGGCATACAGTCGTGCCCCTTCTTGTGCTGCAAACAGGCTCAGTTTCTGGCTGGCATGCGCAATCAAAGACTGCTGCGTACTCAGGTTAATACTTTCTCCGGCACTGTGACTGATCTGACCATCAGCAGAGAGATGCACATCTTGCTGGCTACTTAAAGCAATAGAGTTTGGTGCGCTAAGAATCATTAAGGCCTGTTTAAAAGCAGCGGCTTTGCTTTCATCCTGCTGTTCGATCTGTTCCAGGAAGTTCTTTAAGTTATCGAGAACTTCTAAAGGATCGGTCTGCTGGTTTTTGGCCACTTCACTTAAAGCTTGGGCATTGTTCAGTGAGCCTTCAATCTGGGATTTGGCCTCACTGGTATCAAGATGATTGCCTTCGGCTTGTGCCTGTGGATGGGTGGAAATCAGCAAGCCTTCTCCAGCACGTACTGCACCCCACTGATCGGTTCTCAGTTCAAAACCTTCACCCCGACCATCACTTTCAGCGCTGGCTTTGGGATGGCTCAAGTTCCCCAGGTTCAGTTGGGTCGCGCCATGACTACTTTGCAGCTGGGCTGAAATCTGCTTCGAAGTATCATCAAAGCGCAGCTGGTTAAAGCCACTGCCTTCAATTTCCTGTGAGCGGATCCCGCTGAGTTTTTTGGTGTCGGGTAGTTGGCCTTGTTGGTCGAATTGGGTTGGCGAGCGTTCTGCTTCATGTAAACGACCAACCACGAAAGGCCGGTCGATGTTACCGTCAAAGAAGTCGATCACCACAATTTCATTAATCCGTGGCAGGAAGCGGGCACCATAGCCTTCTCCAGCCCAGGGGGTCAGTACATCGACCCAGGCGGAATCGGTGTCATTGTCATTGCTCCCCGCACCACCATCATGCTGATGGTCATCACTGCGGGTAAACAGGAAACGGACTTTAATCCGGCCCCATTCATCGACATGGATGCTTTCGCCAGCAGGTCCCACCACCCGGGCGCGCTGTGGATGGGCCGCCGGTCGGTGCTGTAGTGGATGATATTCCGGGACAGTGCGGATATTGCGGCGTTGTAAGGTTAAGGTATTGCCTTGACGTTCATCCGGGTGTTGAGCTTGTTGAAAACTAAAATGGCTATGCCAGTGGCTCTGGCTGAGTAACTGGTTAATCTGCTGATTGAGGTCTTTGGGTAAGTTGTTCTGGTTATAGAACTGTTTGCTGGTGATTAAGAATTCTTTGTCGGCTGCGCTGTGCTGGTCAATTTCGGGATGTTCATTCAGTTCAAACCAGTAGCCAACCTGGGCATCACGAACGGTGGAGTGGGCACTGAAATATTTGGATTGCAGGTCGTTGTAGTGACTGAGGTTCTGGTTCAGTTTATCCAGCTGGTTATTAGAGGATGCGGTGGCCTGGTCTTCGCCATTTAAATCCTGCATCCAGGCCGGGCTGATCTGCCAGGCTTGTTCCAGGCTCAAGCTGGCATTGTCCTGATTATGGCTGTGCTGGTGTTTGCTTTGCACTGAACCGGCACCTTCTTCCTGGCTCAGGCTGTCTGACTGCCAGCGTTGTAGATGTACGGCAGTGGGTTGCAGGCTGCGCTGGGCAATCAACTGGGTGATGCTGTCTAATTGTTCGGTGGCACTGGAGCGATGAAAGCGGATGCTGCGGCGGTTTAAAGCACTGTACTGGCTGTTGTCATCAATCAGGCGCAGTTTCTGGGCCTGTATCGGGCTGCTGGAATGTACGACCTGTAACTGGGCTTCATCAATCAGCCAGTTAATGCCTTCACTGCGCCAGAGCCGGGTCAGGAAGTCATAGTCGGTTTCATTGGACTGCATGATAAAGGGACGCACATCCAGTTCCTGGGTCAGTCCGGTTAAGTCCAGGGTCAGGCTGGCGGCAAAGAGCGGGCTTTTGTTTTGCCATTCTTTAAATAAAATTTCACTGACCTCACGCACGCTTTTATTCATAAACACACGGCTGTTACGGCGTTTATGCCAGAGTGCGGTTGGATCTTCTAGCGTAAGTTTATAGAGGGTGAGAGAGCCATCACTCTGGCCTTGCGCGGCTGCGGTGATAATACCGCTGCTGCGAAATAGCTGGCCCTGGTCAGTGACCTGATCGACGGCAACTTGCGCGCCAATAAACTGTTTTAACGGAATCTGGGCGTTGGTGGAGAGACAGATCAGTTCGGCATGTAAACCGTCATTGAGCTGGTGTTCACCGTCGATGCGCTGCAAAAAAACATCGGCATTTAAGGCAGGCTGAGAAAATTGAATATGGAGGGCACGTTTTTGTGGGCTGAGGCCTAATTTTTCTAGTGCTGCAAATATATTGCTTGGCATCATTGCTCTGTAATAAATAGCTAAAAAAAGTGTGGCTATTTTATACAAAATAACCACATAAAACATCGCTTCAACCCGGCCGCTTGTTTATCAATATGTAACTATCCGATAAAAAGCCGGCGCAGGTTAAAACGTTCCGACTTATTCTGCGTCCATCATGGCGGCGCTCATACCCACAGTATTAAAGCCAGCATCTACATATAGAATTTCACCGGTAATCCCGTTGGCCCACGGTGAGCACAGGAATAAAGCGGCATTGCCCACTTCTTCAATGGTGACATTACGTTTTAATGGGGCAATTTTTTCATTGGCATCCAACATCTTACGGAATGATTTAATTCCTGATGCAGCCAATGTACGGATTGGACCGGCAGAAATGGCATTAACACGAATGCCTTCAGCACCCAAGCTAGAGGCTAAATAACGCACCCCTGCTTCAAGCGAAGCTTTGGCCATGCCCATCACGTTGTAGTTTGGCATTACACGCTCAGAACCCTGATAAGTCAGGGTTAATAAACAGCCTTGACGCGCCTGTAATAATGGTTTTGCGGCACGCGCCATCGCAACAAAGCTGTAGGCGCTGATGTCATGCGCAATTTTAAAACCTTCACGGTCGGTCACATCAGTAAAGTCACCATCTAAGGTATGGGCTGGTGCGAAACCAATTGAATGCACCACGCCATCCAGACCATCCCAATGTTGAGCAAGATCGACAAAGACCTGTTCAATTTCAGCATCTACCGCAACATCACAAGGAAGAACAATTTTAGAACCGAACTGTTCTGCAAATTCATCCACACGTTTTTTCAATTTTTCATTCGGATAGGTAAAAGCCAGCTCTGCACCTTCACGATGTAAAGCCTGAGCAACACCAAATGCAATGGATAATTTACTCGCAATACCCGCGATTAAAAAGCGTTTACCCGCTAATAGTCCTTGTGCCATGTGAATCTCACTCATATTGATTTTGCAGTATCATGCCAATTCTGAGCCAATTCGGAAATTGCATAATGCGCCTTTTTTTCAATTCCTCCGAAGAAAATAAAAATCGCGCAAAGGTTGCGCGATGTTAATGTCGATAAATGCAGGGAAGTTAATCATTGCTTTGCAATAAGCCCAGCAAACGCAGGAAGGAATAATACATCCAGACCAAGGTGGCCAATAAGGCAATGGCGCTCAGCCATTCCATGCTTTTCGGTGCACCTTGTGCTGCACCGGTTTCAATCAGGTCAAAGTCTAGAATCAGGTTTAAAGAGGCAATCACGGCCACAAATGCTGCAAAGCCAATTCCAAGCCAGTTGCTTTCAAACAGATAAGGAATACTCGACCCCAAAGCCAGACTCAGAAAGATTTGCACCACAAACACCATCGCAATCGCAATTGAGGCCGACATCACCACCGCCTTAAATTTTTCAGTGGCGCGAATTACCCGAGTACGATACAGCACAAACATCACCAATGTGGTCACAAAGGTAGCCAGCAAGGCCTGTAATGGCACACCCGGAAACTGCAACTGGAAGATCACTGAAATCCCGCCCAGAAAGGCCCCTTCAAACAGCGCATAGGGAATGGCCAGCGTGCGCGCTGTATTTGGCTTAAAGGTGGCCACCAAAGCCAGAATCAGTCCGCCAATGGCACCGACAATTGCGCCGGCATAGGCAATAGAAAGATTGGCGGTCAGGAAACTGTAGAAAAACAGGCCGATGCCCACCACGGCGGCAATTAAAGTCAGCAGGACAGATTTTTGGATTGCTCCCTGCACGCTCATCGGCTGGGCATAATCACTCGACACCTCAACGCGTGTCAGGATCGGGTTATTACTTTGCATGATTTAAGGTACTCCGATCATTGCGGCAAATGGGTTTTGAAATACTCATTGCTCCTATCATAAGCGCGCAGCCGCATCCTGTCTAAATAATCACCAAAAAGATTACATCTTTATAACGGGTAATATCTCTGGATCACATCCGAATAACAGCAAATGAAAAACGATAGAGATAAAAAAAGAGGCCCAAAGCCTCTTCTTAAACGCTGTGGATACGCTAGTCCCCACAGTGCAAATAGATGGATGATGAACAGATACTTATTTATTCATAATAAAGAAATATTCACGATAGTATTTCAGCTCGGCAATCGAGTCACGGATATCATCCATGGCCAGGTGAGAAGCATTTTTCTTTAAGCCGCTCATAATTTCCGGACGCCAGCGTTTGGCCAGCTCTTTAACAGAAGATACATCCAGATTACGGTAATGGAAAAACTGCTCCAGCTCCGGCATTAACCGGTGTAAAAAGCGACGGTCCTGACAGATCGAGTTACCGCACATCGGCGAGGTTTTTGGATTGACCCATTTTTTCAGAAACTCTAAAGTTTGCTGCTCGGCATCCTGCGCGCTCAGTTTACTGCGACGTACACGCTCAATTAGCCCCGACTGACCATGCTGACGCGTGTTCCATTCATCCATGGCATTTAAAATACGATCTGATTGATGCACGGCCAGTACCGGACCTTCCGCCAGAATATTTAAATGATCGTCTGTCACAATGGTGGCAATTTCAATAATCTGATCATTATCGGTATCTAAACCTGTCATTTCCAGGTCAATCCAAATTAAGCGGGTATCAGGCGTGCTGCTCATAAATGTGCAATCTTATTCGTCTTAAAAACGGCTATAGTAGCAAATTTCTGTGTTCTTGGGTGTCATTCTGCCCGTGCTTCATGCTATTTTTGCACTCCAGATTTCATGGTTTTTTAGGATATGAATGGCTTTAATTCGTAAGCGTCGCCTGACTGAACAGCAACAACGCCGCATTCAGAAACAGCAGCAAACCCGGCAGGAAGATATAGACAGCTCCAATGATCTGGAAGGTCTGGTGGTGCAGCATTATGGACGCCAGCTGGAAGTACAAGCCCTCTCCGTGCCGGAGCAGCATCCTGAAAAACCCGTGGTGGCCGAAGGTGAACCTGAACCGTTCTGGAAACCGATTGAACTGGGCAGCATCTGGCGCTGTCATACCCGTACCAACCTGGAATTACTGGTTACCGGTGACCGGGTTAAATGGCAGGCCGATCCAAATACCGGTCTGGGCATTATTAGCGCGATTCATCCGCGTCAGTCTTTACTCACGCGCCCGGACCGTTACCACAAAGTCAAACCGGTGGCGGCCAATATCTCGCTGATTGTGATTGTGTTTGCACCGCTGCCAGAACCAGCACCGGGTCTGATTGACCGCTATCTGGTGGCCTGTGCCGATGCCAATATTCCGGCGCTGCTGATCCTGAACAAATCCGACCTACTTACCGAAAATGATCCGATTCTGGATTTACTGCAAGAATACCGCAATTTGGGTTATGAAGTGATGCAGACCCAGTCCGATGCAGATCTGACCGAACTGTCCAACCGTTTAAAAAATGAAACTGTGGCCTTTGTCGGTCAGTCCGGTGTCGGTAAAAGCACCCTGATTAATGCCATCGTGCCGGAAGCGGCGCAGAAAACCAATATCATCTCAGAAAACTCGGCCTTGGGTCAGCACACCACCACCTCCACCCGCTTAATTCCGTTTGGTGAAGGTTCGGCGCTCATTGACTCACCGGGCATCCGTGAATTTGGCCTGTGGCATTTGACGACTGAAAAAATCCAGCAGGGTTTTCCGGAAATTGAAAATCTGCTCGGTCACTGTCAATTCCGTAACTGTACCCATAAGCACGAAAAGCAATGTGCCTTGCGTCAGGCGGCGGCAGCGGGTGAGATTTTAACGCGCCGGCTCGACAGTTATTTACGTCTGATTGATGAAGTCAACGAAGCCCAGCAAAAAAATTAGTTTAATTGCAACCCGACCCTTGAAGCGGTGATTTTGATCACCATATTTATAGGCTATACTCTGTGACAATTTTTGAAATTGTAATTTAGGTGACTTGTGGAACGTTGGTTCGAGTTTATGGGGAATCACCCCTTCTTGTTTGGAACACTGGCAGTTTTGGTGGTTTTATTCTTCATTTTGGAAGGCCAACGTAACGGGCGTAAAATTTCCCCACAATCTTTAGGGATTCTGGTGAAAGCCAAAAATGCCATGCTGATTGATTTACGTGATGCCAAAGACTTCCGTGAAGGCCATATCAGCGGCAGCCGCAACATTCCTTACAGCAAAGTTTCAAGCCATATTGAAGAGTTAAAAACCGCTGACCGTCCATTGGTGTTTATCTGCAATTTAGGTCAAATTGCCGGCACTGCCCTGCAACAGGTAGGCCACGCAGATAGCTATCGTCTGGATGGTGGGATCAGTAACTGGAAAGCACAAGGCTTACCTTTAGTAAAAAGCAAATAATCCGCTTGAGGAGATTAGCAATGGCTGAAGTAACGATTTATTCAACAACTGTATGTCCATATTGCGTACGTGCAAAACAGCTTCTTGAGCGTAAAGGCGTTGTCTATAAAGAAATCAATTTATCCAACGAAGCACCAGAAGTCCGCACTGAACTGATGCAGCGCACCAACCATCGTACTGTTCCACAAATTTTTATTAATGAGCAGTTCATTGGTGGTTTCGACCAGCTTTACGCCCTTGAGCGTGAAGGCAAACTCGATGACTTACTGGCGTCATAATTTCAGTTAATTTTCTGTTCATATTTTTAAGGAATAAATAATGAGTGAACAACAACAAGCTCAACCACAATTGGCATTAGAGCGTATTTATACAAAAGATATTTCTTTTGAAGTTCCAGGGGCACAAGTATTTACCAAAGAATGGCAGCCTGAACTGAATATCAATCTGTCGTCTTCTGCAGAAAAGATTGATCCAACCCACTTTGAAGTGTCTTTAAAAGTTGTTGTTCAAGCCAACAATGCCGGTGATACAGCATTTATTGTAGATGTCACTCAAGCAGGTATTTTCCTGATTGATGGCGTAGAAGAAGAACGTCTGCCGTATATTCTGGGTGCCTACTGCCCGAACATCCTGTTCCCGTTCTTGCGTGAAGCAGTGAATGATATGGTTACCAAAGGCAGCTTCCCGCAATTGCTGTTAACGCCAATCAACTTTGATGCTGAATTTGAAGCCAACATGCAACGCGCACAAGCCGCTGCTGCAGAAGGTCAGGCTTAATTGTATTCAGGCATTTAAGTCCAGCACGAAAAAGCCCTGCACTTGCAGGGCTTTTTTATTTGTTCTGACAGGATCAGAAGGCTTCATCCTGCGCCGGATCATGGTGCAAGGCATCATGAATGGCTTCGACCAGCTGCTGGGCAATTTCCTGCTTGGAGGCTTTCTCCAGATCGCGTTTTGGCAGATGATAGCCTTCAGCAAAGAACACCGTCATGGCATTTTCATCAGAGGCAAAACCAATGTCTGCACGGGACACATCATTGCAGGCAATCATATCCAGTTTTTTCGCTACCAGTTTACCAGCCGCATACTCTTCGACATTGCGCGTTTCAGCAGCAAAGCCGACCATAAACGGACGTTTTTCCTGCTGCGCGATAGTCGCCACAATATCCGGATTCTTGATTAAGGCGATATCCAGTTCATCTCCGGATTTTTTGATTTTGTGCTCTGCAACTTCAGCCACGCGGTAATCGGCAACCGCAGCGGTGGCAATAAACACATCACAACCTTCATCGAGCAACTGCATACTGGTGTCCAGCATCTGCACGGCTGAAGAGACATTAATACGGCGGACCCCGTTTGGTGTATCCAGACTGACTGGCCCGGCAATCAGCGTGACTTTGGCACCGGCTGCGTAACAGGCTGCTGCCAGGGCAAAGCCCATTTTCCCGGTACTATGATTGGAAATATAACGTACCGGATCAATCGCTTCACGGGTTGGCCCGGCGGTAATCACCACATGCTTGCTGGCCAGCAGACCAAATTTTTCAGCAATCGCACGCTGCGCTTTATGGAAATAATCGGTGACCTGACGCGCTAGCTCTTCCGGCTCAGGCATACGGCCCAGACCGACATCACCACAGGCTTGTGAGCCGGATTCCGGCATAATCACATGCACGCCATCGTCTACCAGCGTCGCCAGATTGCGCTGCGTAGCTTTGGCCGCCCACATCTGCTGATTCATGGCCGGTGCCACCCAGACCGGGGCACTGGTGGCCAGATATAAAGTCGATAACAAGTCATCTGCCAGACCGGCGGCAAATTTGGCCAGGGTGTCACAGCTGGCCGGTGCAATCAGCACCAGATCGGCCCAGCGTGCCAGTTCAATATGCCCCATGCCGGCCTCGGCTTCCGGGTCCAGCAACTGGGTATGCACCGGATTGCCCGACAACGCCTGAAAGGTCAGCGGTGTAATAAAGGCTTGTGCCCCTTCGGTCATCACCACCCGGACGTTAAAGCCAGCGTCCTTTAAACGGCGAACCAGAATGGCACTTTTGTAGGCGGCAATACCGCCAGTAATACCCACAATAATATTTTTATTAGGAATGACACTTAAATCAAAACTCACGAACAGCTTACCTTTCTGTTGCAGTGGGGCTCACAATAGCATTAAATATTGTCATTCCCAAGACATGTCTGGGCGAAATCCATAACAATTCATCACCAATAAGTCTAATAACAATGAACTTCAGTATTAAACATTGGCCGGAACAGGAGCGTCCGCGTGAACGCCTGATCCAGTACGGCGCGCACAGTCTTTCCGATGCCGAACTGCTGGCTATTTTCCTGCGCTCCGGCTCCCAGCAGTACTCTGCCGTTGAACTGGCCCGTCATTTATTACAGGCCTTTGGCAGCCTGAATGCGGTACTCGATGCCGCCCTGCCCGATTTAAGCCAGTTTCATGGCATGGGTCCAAGTAAATACAGCCAGCTGATGGCGGTCAAGGAATTGGGCCGGCGCTATACCGCCCAGCATTTGCAGCAGGACAAACTGGAACTCAGCTCCTCCCGGCTGCTACTGGACTATTTACGCTTTGAACTGCTCGGTGAAACTCAGGAAGTATTTGCAGTATTGTGCCTGGATGCGCAGCTGCGCAAAATCTGTTTTAAGAAACTGTTTTTTGGCGCGCTCAATTCATGTGAAATTTCGATCAACCAGCTGCTACGCTTTGCCATCCAGAAAAACACTACGGCGCTGGTGATCAGTCATAATCATCCTCAGGGACAGCCACAGCCCTCACCAGCCGATTTACAATTGACCCAGCGCATCCAGCAGGCCTGCCAGCTGGTTGATATCCGCCTGATTGATCATTGTATTATTGCTCCCGAAGGCAGTTTTTCCTTTGCTGAACATCAACTCATCGAGTCGACATTTTAAGCAGCGCAACATATTGACAAAAACCCGGCCAGCACAGAAGATCATGAAAAACTTAAGCTGATTCCCAGACATGATTGTACGTGACCAACCGAGCGTATTTAGGCTGTTATTTTCCTGGCGAGGTACCATCTTACCGAAGGTGTTACCACCTTTGGGCGTGGTCATGTTGCTGTCGGCGATTGTCGGCGGCCTGTCCTATGTCGGGTATTTTCACTTCTCTGATTTCCCCCTGATCGGCTTTACCTTAATTGGGGTGGTGCTGTCGATTTTCCTTGGCTTTAAAAATTCGGCCTGTTATGACCGCTGGTGGGAAGCCCGCAAACTGTGGGGCATGTTAATTGCCAATGCGCGCCATTTTGACCGCGACTGCCGGATGCTGGCCCAAGGCCGCCGGGAACGGGTGATTCAGCATGTGATTGTGTTTGCCAATGTGTTGCGTGACCGTCTGCGCCATCAAACTGCCAACCCGACTGAACTGGTAGAAACCAGCGGTATGAGCCAGCAGGCCGTAACCCAGCTGTATCAACAGGCCAATGCGCCGCAATATACCCTCAGCCTGATTCAATGGGAACTGATGCAGGCCCTAAAAGAAGGTGAAATTTCCGATATTATTTACAGCCAGATGAACCAGCATGTGATGGAACTCAGCCTGGTGCAAACCGGTTGTGACCGGATTGCCACCACCCCGCTGCCGTTTGCCTATTCGGTATTGCTAAACCGTACCGTGTACTTTTTCTGCTTTATGCTGCCGTTTAGCTTGGGCTCGACGCTGGGGCTGGCGACACCACTACTGGTCGGGATTCTGGCTTATACCTTCTTGGGGTTGGACGCCCTAAGCTCGGAAATTGAAGAGCCATTTGGTACGCAAAGTAATGACTTGCCTTTAGATGCGATGGTGCGCACCATTGAAATCGAATTACTCTCGACTTTGGGGAAACCGACACCACCACCAATTCAGGCACAGGACAATAACCTGCTCTAAAGCAAAAAACCTCAGCCCAGCTGAGGTTTTTTTTGATGCTGAAATACGTTTACGCAGTCAGCGCCGGTGATGGATTGACAAAACTTTCCCAAATTCCGACCTGCCCCGGTTTCAGGCTGGGAATATTGCCCAGTTTCATCCACGGCATATTTTCACCATGAAAATCGCTACCGACCGAGACTTTTAAGCCATGCTCGGCAATCATCCGGTCCACCATCTGCCGGGTAGAACTTGGATCAATCGCCGGCGGCAACTCGACGGCATCTCCACCAAATTTAGCAAAAATTTCAATCAGGTAACGGATATTGGTCGCCGACAGATCATAACGGGTCGGATGCGCCAGCACCGCAAAACCGCCACTGGCATGAATCACCTGAATAGTTTCCTCCAAGCCCAAGCCTTCAAATTTCACATAGGCTTTTTTGCCTTCTTTAATGTATTTATCAAAGGCCTGCTGCGGCCGACTAACATAGCCTTTTTCCACCAGGGTTTTGGCAATATGGGTACGGGTCACCCGATCCGGGACATTATCTACCTTGGCAATCACATCGGTATAAATATCTTCACCAATCAGCGGAATTAGCAGCTCGCAAATCTGTTTGGAGCGCGCAGCACGAATATTTTTTTGCTGGGCCAGTAGTGCTGCCATCGGCGCTGGATTTTGCATATTCAAGGCCACAATATGCACAGCATAGCTTTTTTTGGTCGCCGGACGTGACCACTGGCTGGAAATTTCCACGCCAGATATGAGCTTAATCCCGTGATTTTTCGCTGCTTCCTGAGCCAGTGCAATTCCATCCATGCTGTCATGATCAGTCAATGCCAGCGTATGGATCGACAGTTCAGCTGCTGCTGCAATCAATTGCTGCGGACTTAAAGTTCCATCAGAAATATTGCTATGTGTATGTAAATCTACGCCGTGCATCTCTATACTATGACATTTATTTGATCAGATTTAGATACTCTAACATGAAAGCACTTTTAGACTTTGTGCCACTCATTATTTTCTTTTATTTATATAAAACTGTAGATCCAAAAGATACCCACCATCCTTTGCTGCAAATGATCGGCTCTGCTGGTGGTGTGGATAACAATAACATTCTTGTGGCCACCACTGGTCTGATCATTTCCATGTTAGTGGTGTATGGCGCATTATTTGTCTCTCAAAAATTCCGTTTGGACAAACAACAGTGGATTGTGCTGTTTATGACCGTGATTTTTGGTGGCATTACCCTGATGCTGAGCGATGACTTCTATATTCGCCTAAAAGCTGTCTTGCTGAATCTGGTCTTTGCTGGCGCCTTCCTGCTGTCGCCGTGGTTCAGCAAAGATCGTAAGCCATTAATCCAACGCCTGTTTGGTCCGGTGTTCAATTTAAGCGACAAAGGCTGGATGAAACTGAACTATGCCTGGGTCGGGATGTTTCTGCTAATGTCCTTCCTGCACGGCTTCTTTGCCTATATCTTTATGGGTGGAAAATACTGGGGAGAATTCACTGCTTTTGGTGACATGATTGTGATGTTTTCCTTTATCATTATTCAGTTTATTGTATTGCGTAAATACTTTAAAACTGCCGAATAAATCCTTCAGTCCGCTTGAGCGAGAATACCTTATGCCTTTATTTGTGGTGACCTGTACCGATAACGAAGGAACCGTCGAAAAACGTCTGGCCATTCGTCCGCAACATCTTGAACGTCTGCAACAGCTGGATGATGAAGGCCGTCTGATTGTCGCCGGTGCGATGCCGAAAGATCCGACCAATCCGCAAGCGGGCTTTTATGGCAGTACCATTATTGTCGATTTTGAGTCTCGTGAAGCCCTTGATGCTTGGCTACAAGATGAGCCATTCCTGAAAGCAGGCGTCTATGGCCAGATTGAAGTCAAACCTTTTAATAAAGCATTTCCTAAAGGATAAGCTGCATGCGCGTTGTTGTCCCGAGTCTACTGGGTCTATCCTTCTTCTGTTCTGCACTGTGGGCCGTTGAACCGGCTGCACCCGCTGCTGTAAATACCACGGCTCAAGTCACGCCAGCGGTCGCAACGCCAGCTAAACCGGCGATTATACCGGCTGTGGCCACCACCACAGCGCCGGCAACGGCCAACCAGCCGCTGACCGCTGAGCAGCTAGCCAAGAATAAAGCGGCACAGGAAGCTAAAATCAAGGCGCTGGTCAAAGATCAGGAAAGCCGCCTGCAACAGCTGGAAAAAGCCAATCTGGAAGCACTGGCGCAAAACCAGGAACTGCAGCTGAAAAATGACAATCTGGGTGTACAGGTTCAGGTCTTACAAAGTGAACGTAGCGCACAGATGTTTCTTTACGGCGCTGCCACGCTGGCTGTCGGCGTATTGCTGGGCTTTTTGGTGGCCAGCTATGTGTATACCAAACGTCGCCGTCAGTGGTAATGTTCTGCTTCATTAAAGGTAATCTGGGTGTTGTCTAATCGCATTCAAACCGCCGATCTCGATTGGCAACATATTGAGGGCATTGATGTCCCGGTATCGAAACAGTTTGGGGATGTCTACTTTTCCAAGGACAATGGCCTGCTGGAAACCCGGCATGTGTTTTTAAACGGTAATGACCTGTCCGAGCGTCTGGCAGCCCTGCAAGATTATGAATATTTCTGTGTCGGAGAAACCGGCTTCGGCACCGGCCTGAATATTCTGGCCTTATGGCAACTGTGGCAACAGGTGCGTCCGAATAATCACAGCCATTTACATGCCATTTCGGTGGAGAAATTTCCACTTTCCAAAGCCGATTTAATTCGCGCCTTAAATGCCTGGCCGGAACTAAAACCTCTGGCCGATCAGCTGATTGCCCAGTACCCATTACCACTGGCCGGCTGTCATCGCCTGTCGTTTCCGGAGCAGCGTTTTTCTATCGACCTTTGGCTCGGTGATGCGCACGATGTCTTTCCGATGATGGCCAAAACCACACAGGTCAATGCCTGGTTTTTAGATGGCTTTGCGCCCTCCTGCAATCCGGATATGTGGGAAGAACAGGTGCTCAATCATATTATTCGCCTGTCAGATGTCGGCACTACCTTCGCTTCCTTTAGTGTAGCCGGGGTGTTAAAGCGAGGTTTAAGACAGCACGGGATTCATATTTCCCGGCCGCACGGGTTTGGCCATAAACGCGAAATGCTAAAAGGCATCTGGTTAGCGCCAGAAGAACCGCTTAGCCCAGAACGGGAAACTGAACCAGCAACCTCAGTTCCTTCGACCTCTGTACAGCAACGGCATATTGCCATTATTGGTGCCGGTATTGCCGGTTTAAGTCTGGCTTGGGCTTTTGCCCAGCGTGGGCATCAAGTTTCTCTGTATGATCAAAGCGCGCCACTGGCGGGTGGCTCGGGCAATCCACTGGCCCTGCTCAATCCGAAGCTCTGTGCTATTGAACAGAGCCGTACCCATTTAATGACCCTGGCCTGGCAACATGCCTTAAATCATTATGCAAAGTTTCAGGCCTTCCGCCCGATTCAGGTCAATCAGCTTGGGCTAAAAAACCCGGAACAGCTGCTGGCACTGGCCGATGAATATCCGGCAGGTATTCTGGAAAAAGATTTAGACGCACAGTTGCAATCGGAATTTCCTGCCCTGCGTCTGTTACAGGCTGGCGCGGTGTCGCCACATCAACTGTGTGCGGAGATTCTGGCGCATGAGCGGATTCAATATCAGCAGGTCAAAATCACCCAGATTCACCCGACGGATCGACCGGAACTGTTCAGTGATCGCCAATCTCTGGGCCAGTTTGATCATGTCTTTGTCTGCACAGCCCGTGAATCCGGCCAGTTTTTTGACAATTATCCGCTGTTAAAACCGATTCGGGGTCAGGTCAGCTGGCTGAAGAATACCCAGCAACCGCTGCGTTTAGATAGCGCCTATAGTTATGGCGGTTACTGTATGCAGCTCGATGCAGAGCAGTTGATTTTAGGCGCGTCTTTTTATCCGGGTCGGGATGATGCCGAAGTCTTACGAGAAGATCATGAACATAATTTGGCGCTGATCCGTAGCGTCTTCCCCGACTATGCGGACACCCTGCCTGATCCACACAGCTGGCAAGGCCGTGCGTCAATCCGTGCGCAAAGTCAGGATTATTTCCCGCTGCTTGGAGCACTTGAAACCGGACAGCAAGTCTATAGCCTGACTGGACTCGGTTCCAAAGGTTTTCTGTTTGCACCGCTATGCAGTGAAATTCTGGCCGCACAGATTTTAAATGAGGCCTGCCCGGTGCCGATGCAGGTACTGGAGAAACTTAACATCCGCCGTTTTCAAAAGAAAGCCAAAGCCAAGAAACCGTATTTTAAGGCCTAAGCTAAAAACGTTGTATAGATCGAGAATGATGGCCCGGTTTAGTTTGAAAGATCAGGCTTAGTGTGGAAGTCGAGGAGAGCATTTATTTTCTTCATTTAAAATGCTTGATCATATGAGGGAATGTTCTGATCTTTTTTAGTCAATGATAAACAGTGTTCATAAAAAAGCGCCTGACGGCGCTTTTTGATTATTGCCCTTGAACCAAAGGCAAACCAGCATCACGTGCAGCACGGGTACCGCCCATCAGCACCACATATTCACGTGAGCTGTCCAGCTCTTCTAACAATTCAGCCGCACGCGGCGCTTTGCTGCCACCGCCACATAAGATGTAAATCGGTTGATCCGCTGACACCTGAGTCAAGCTATCTGCTGACAAGTTGGCAATTGGCTGATTGACTGCGCCTTGAATATGCGCTTCAGCATAAGCACTTGCATCACGGACATCCCAGATGATTGCATTTTCTGGGAACTCAAATGTTGTAATTTCTTGCTTACGGATCATTGTGCACTCCTTTGATGTAAACAACACTTGGCAAATGAAGAAAACATCCCTAGCATCTCAGATATTCTTTCCATTTGTAAAGGTCTAAACTATGCCATCTTTCGATATTGTTTCAGAATTAGAAATTTTTGAAGTAAATCATGCAGTTCAGAATACTCAAAAAGAAATCGCAACACGTTTCGATTTCCGTGGTCAAGATGTTTCTATCGAACTGAATGAGAAAGCCAAAGAGATCAAAATCAAAACCGAAAGTGATTTCCAATGTGAGCAAGTATATACCATGCTGGAGAATCATTTTTATAAACGTAAGATTGATGTGCAGGCGCTAGACCCGCAAAAAGCCACGGCCTCAGGTAAAAACGTGATTCAGACGGTGAAGCTCAAAGATGGTCTTGACTCTGATACCGCGAAAAAAATTAATAAAGCCATTAAAGAAAGCGGCATTAAAGTGCAATCTTCTATTCAGGGCGACAAAATCCGTGTGACGGATAAAAAACGCGACACCTTACAGCAAGTGATGGCGTTTTTAAAAGAACAGCAATTTGGCCTGCCACTGCAATTTAACAACTTCAAAGATTAAGCTCTTTGCTCCCGCATAGGAATCGATCATGGCACAAGCGAATCGTTTAGCAAAATTAGTCAAAGCGACAGCAAAATTTCCACAGGTGATTCGCACCACTTTGTGGAGCAAAGCCTTTGGCCGGATCGTGCCTATGGTGGGGACAGCCAAATTAAAATATCTCGAAGTCAGTTCGGCCAAAGTGGTGGTGAAAATTGACAATCACAAAGCCATACAAAACCATATTGGCCAGGTACATGCCTGCGCCATGGCACTGATTGCAGAAACTGCCACCGGCTTTGTGACTGGCATGAATGTGCCCGATCATTCGATTGTGTTAATTAAAAGCTTTAAGGTTGATTTTAAACGCCCGACCCAAGGCGCCATGACCGCAGTCGCGACGCTGAGTGCAGAACAGCAGCACTTGATGCAACACACCGAAAAAGGTGAAACGCTGGTTGCAGTCGAAGTGACCGATGAATCGGGTGAAGCACCAATTCAATGTGAAATGCTCTGGGCCTGGGTCAGTAAAGATCAGCTTAAAAAAGCCCGTTAACCCGCTTTAAGCCATAAAAAATCCCAGTTTCAGAACTGGGATTTTTGATCTTTGAGCGCACAAATTATACGGCTTGCGATTCCAGATATTTCTGTTTTACCTCTTCAGAAATCTGACGCTTGTTGCCTTTGACATCCACCGCGACAAAGGTAAAGACGCCTTCGGTAACACGTTTCGCTGCACGTGAACTGTCATGGCTGTCCCAGACTTCAATCTGCATCTGAATTGAGGTATTGCCCAGTTTCAGGATTTTGGTATAGCAGCTGATCACATCCCCCACTTTCACAGGCACCAGAAAGGTCATCTGGTTAATGGCAATGGTGGCACAGCGGCCTTGGGTAAAACGCTCGGCATGAATTGCCCCGGCCAAATCCATCTGCGAAACAATCCAGCCCCCGAACACATCTCCACTCCAGTTGGTATCGGCAGGCATAGCAATGGTTTGAAGAGAGAGCGTCCCTTCCGGTTTTAGTTGAGAATCTGACACATTCGCTCCGGGCGTGATTAAGGGTTTGAAGTTAAGTGCTGATCTAACCACTGTTTCAGTTCGGTCGATCTTAATGCGCCGCTTATTCTAGCAATTTCGGTGGTCTTATTCATCAACACCAGCGTGGGAATACTGCGCACATTAAAGGCACTGCTTAAACGCGGATTTTCTTCAGTATTAATTTTGGCAAAAATTACCTGTGGATATTGCGTGGCAACCTGGGCAAAATGCGGCGCCATCATCTTGCAAGGTCCACACCACTCTGCCCACAGGTCGATCAGGATTGGCAAATCACTGTGCTGGATAAACTGGCTAAAATTCTGCTCATTCAGGTCAATCGGCGCCAGCGGAATTAAGGCCTGATGACATTGTCCGCACGTTGGATGGGCAGTTAGCTTATCCTCCGGAACACGGTTTTTGGCACTACAGGCTGGACAGACAACAATCATTTAGCTTACTCCAATATGCTGATGTAGAAATTCTAATTGAGTCTTGACGGCTTTTTCAAAATATTGGCCATGATAAACATCAAAATGCTGCATATCCCATTCATGATATTGCACATAAGGCGCAATATTGGTGGCTGTTTCACGACTCGATTCAATCGGGATCAGGCTATCGCGTTTGGCGGCAATAAACAGCACCGGAATATTAATCTGGCGCACATCCTGAATCGGCCGATAACGGATCAGATGAAACAGCGCCCGCGCCGGAATCTCGCCGCTCCAGTAAAAATCTGGATGTAAAATAGACAGATAGCCTTCATAACTGTCTGCCGTTGGTAAAAAGCACAGCCCTTTCGGATCAACCACCGGCAAGGTTTTTGGCATTAGGCCCACTTTGGCGCCCATATAATCCTGACTGGAAATTTTTAAGGCGCGTGGCAGCTGCTGAATCGGATACAGCTTGGCACTGGCCGCGCCATCTATAAATGGCACCTGCACCATCACCGCTTTTAAATGGTTTAACTGTGAAGCCAGAGTTAAGACATAGCCGCCACTTAGCGCTGTACCCCACAGGATAATCCGCCGCCCATCCACCGATTGTCGTTCCTGTACATGTGAAATCATGGTACGCCAGTCATCCAGCTGCCGCGACAACGACACCAGCTCACGTGGTCGTCCGGTACTACCGCCCCAATAGCGATAATCAAACAGCACCACCGCATACCCGGCGCGGGCAAAGCGTTTGGCATATTGCACCAGCTTGAACTGACGCAGGCCGGCCAGGCCATGCGCCATTAAAATCACGGCTGGTTTAGTAGGAGTTTTTGGCAGGTAAAAATCGGCAGCAATGACCTCCTGACCGCTTTTGACATAGAGAGGCTCGACAGTATAGGCATGCATGGCTGCTCCAGTGCGTTGTTTTATGGTTGTAATCGTTTATAAATATTTCAGAACAATCTGCGCGAAAATCTGGCTAGTGGTATTATAGAGCATAATATTCAGATATGGATGATGGAGTGGCATTATGAGTGAGCATGTTGGCTTTGCAGGTCAAATTGGCCCGGAACACGTAACCCAGGTGGTTGAAAAAGGCTTTAAATCAATTATTAACAACCGTCCAGACATGGAAGGTGGCCCGGAACAACCGACCAGCGCACAAATTGAAGATGCAGCGCGTAATGCAGGACTGGATTATGTCTATCAACCGGTGGTGGCTGGACAAATCACCGAATTAGACGTCCGCACCTTTGCCAATCACTTTAATGAATTGCCAAAACCGGTTCTGATGTTCTGCCGTACTGGCAACCGCTCAAACAACTTATATCAACTGGCCAAACAAATGGACCTGTTAGATGACTAAGTCGTTGTGGATGGGGATGGTTTTGGCACTCTCAATGACCACGACCTCCCTATGCGTTGCTGCCAGTGATTTTAGCCGTGCGTTAAATGCCAATCTTAGTGTTTCTGGGCAAATGACACCTGAGAAATTTAAGACCTTGCTGCAAGATGGGTTTAAATCGGTGATTGTGAACCGTCCCGATCAGGAAGCAGGCAACACAGTCAAAGTGAACCAATTGCGTGACATCGCCGAGAAATCACGGGTTAGCGTGATTTACCAACCGGTCAGCAGCGGTGCAATTTCCCAGGCCGATGTGCAAGAGTTTGCGAAATACTATAATGAACTGCCGAAACCGATTTTAATGGTCTGTCGTAGTGGTTCACGTTCGGCAGCCCTATTTAATCAGGCAAAAAATCAGGGGTTATTACATGAATAAAATCTGGATCATGCTGATTTGTGCATGTATACTGGCAGGTTGTAGCTCTATGGATGTCCGCCCAACGGTGGGGGTGAGTGTGGGGACGACAATTTAATTAAGTTAACTCATGAAAGGCGCTATATGCGTCTTTTTTTCTATGGTATCTTTACATAATACAAATAAATCTTATACATAATTTTTTATTAGGGGAACTTTATGAACTTAGTTAAAGGCTCATTAATTTTAGCATTCTCAGGACTTATTAGTGCATGTGGTGGAGGGGGAAGTAAAGGCTATTATGATAGTGGCGCTACATCGAATGAATCTAATAATACCACTCCCCCACCAAGTACCTCTGTTGAAATTGCGACAAAACAACTTGAGATTCTAAAACGTGAAGGACAATTTTTATTTGGTAATTATGATGCAAATGATTTAAATACTACCAAAGGTTATATTGATCACTCACTAGATACTTTTGCACATGGGCCATTACAACTAACTCTGGCTATTAGAGATGTAAATCTTGCCAGTTTTCCTGAATTCTATCGTGAAAAATGTTTTGAAAAAAGTACCAGCGATTATCGTGCATGTTACTCATTCACAGGCGATCAAATTAAAACTTTATTACCAGCTTATAATGATTGGGACTTCGAAATTACCCGCGATGACCTAAAGAATATCCGCTTAGAAGATGATGGGATAACTCCGAATCTAGAAGCATACCAAGCCACCACACGTATTTTTATTTTTGAGAATGAGAATATAGATAAAAACTTACATGATGTGACAATCACAGGGGCTTTTGCATATCCATTCAAACAGAAATGGGTCGAACAAGAGCATCAAAAGCGCTTTGTATTAATTAATGAGTCGACTAGTGATTATAAAATTACTGTAACAACAACAGAAATAGACCCTGAAACGGACTTACCCGTTGAAAAAGAAGTTACTACAGGAGCTTTTAGCACTTATAAAGATTTGACGTCTTTAGATGGTGAGTTATTTATGTTTGAAAAAGGTTCTGGTTTTAATGTTCTTATAAATGACAATGCAAATGTTTCATTCGCCGAGCCTATATCCTTTATCTTCAACTCTACACCAGGTGATCTAAGTAGCTCATCGAGTTATCGTATTAAAAATAATGGTGAAAAAGAATTAAAGCTTGTTAATATTACAGCAATTGATGGCACTCGTGTTGAGAATGAAATACCTGAGCGTAATATACAATCTTTCACTGGCAACATCTCTTTAACTGGTAAAAATATTTTTAGCTTTAAAAATGAAACTAGTGGAACTTTGAATTTTGAACACATGATCAATAATATTACATTTAAGGGCACATCTACCAATAATAATGGAACTATTAGCACAACTTTAACCGAGCCAACTGGTATAAAATTTTAATGTAAGAAATTGCAATTAAACCCTCTAAATAGAGGGTTTTTTTATATATTCGATAGTATCTCTCTTTATTGAAATTGCTCCTATGTACGACATTATTATTATTGGTGCAGGCACAGCAGGAATCACTGCTTATCAAGAAGCCATCAAGCACACACAAAATATTCTTATTATTAATGACGGTTCCTGGGATACGACCTGTGCCCGAGTGGGCTGTATGCCCAGTAAAGTGCTGATTTCTGCTGCACATCGCCTACATGATTTACACGAGGCAAATAAAGTCGGTCTCAACATCAAAGCACAGGTTGATACCTCTCAGGTCATGCCGCATGTTCGCACTTTGCGTGACCATTTCACCCAGGCCACTTTAAAAGAAGTTGAAAGCTGGGATGCACAACACAAAATTCAGGGCAAGGCAGCGTTTATTGATGCTCAAACCGTACAGGTGAACCAACAGCAATATCAGGCCAAAGCTTTTATTCTAGCTGTCGGCTCTACCCCGACCTATGACGCTGAATGGAAACAGCAGCTCGGTGAACGACTAATTACTTCAGATCAAATCTTTGAACTAGATATCATCCCTGAATCTTTGGCCGTGATTGGCAGTGGCGTCATTGCACTGGAGCTTGCTCAAGCCATGCAACGGTTGGGCTGTGATACGACAATATTCGCACGAAGCCGTCGTGTTGGCGCCCTGACCAGTCCTGATCTGCAACAACTCGCCCAAGAACTTCTCAGCAATGAATTAAAGATTAAGTTTGAAGTCTTACCACAAAACGTGGAAAAGGTAGGCAATCAGGTCAAGCTTGAGTTTAGCGAGCAAGGTCAAACGCAGCACCTTATGGTTGATTATGTACTGGTGGCCACCGGCCGTCGTAGTCATTTAGATTCGCTGAATCTACAACAGATTGACTCTCAGTTCGGTAATCTTAAAGAGCTACCGATTGATCCACAAACCAAACAGCTAGGCAATTATCCAATTTTTGTGGTTGGTGATGCACATACCTCTACCCCCATTCAGCATGAAGCAGCCCATGAAGGCCGAGGTGCAGTACATAATTGCCTTAATTATCCAAAGCTCAAGAATTTAAAAGACTTAACACCGCTGAGTATTGTGTTTAGTCAACCGGAAATGGCAATTGCTGGCCAAAGCTATAAACAGCTTAAAAACAAGAACATCGACTTTGTGATTGGAAAAGTGTCTTATGAGCGCCAAGGTCGGGCGATGGTTCTGGCTAAAAATAAGGGTGCTGTTGAAATTTATATTGATAAACGTACACGCCAATTATTAGGTGCAGAACTCTTTGTAAAATCTGCCGAACATTTTGCCCATACTTTTGCTTGGCTGATTGATGAAGGGGTAACGTTAGATGAACTTCTTGCTAAGCCTTTCTATCATCCGACGCTTGAAGAAGGTTTAAGAACGGCTTTAAAACATGCTCGCCGACAGTTGAGAAATCAAGAGGAAGGTTAATCTTCTCTATTTTTCTCATTTCACTGTCATTTTTGATTCTACTTATCTTTATTTCCCACACAAATTTTCTGCATAAAAAAATCCCCCTAGCTTTTAGCTA
>NZ_JAYJLP010000022.1:0-33726 GCF_051949055.1 Acinetobacter sp. Brlt_5 | reverse complement strand
GTCCAAGTGACTGCTTTTTTTATGATCTCGATAAATGTGGCTTAGCTATAACGCATCACAAAATTTCGGTCATCAATCACAATGGCCTGACGGCAAATGCCCTCTGCCTGACGCTGCTGCTCGAAAACCTGTGCTGGCATTGCATCAAAGCTGTCAAAAAAACAGACTTCTTCTGCATCCATCGAATAGATTAAGGAATGATTTCCCACGCCTTCTAGCGTGTCATAAAACACAATCACAAAGCGGCCCTGATCAACATATGTCTGCAAAGCGCTATAGCTGAGTGCCGGCTGTAGCGGAATCTGTAATTGCTGCGCTTCCTGATAACACAACACTTCCGTCGGGTGCTGGTGCGGATCAGGATCGGTATGAAAGCTCACCTCAAGCCCCAGCTTTTTCAACCCCACTGCTAGCGCAATTCCGAAAGTGCCATCTTCATTATTATGCCGGCACAGCTGGACCAGATCGGCAATTTCCAGATCAATCCCATAGTGCTGAAAAATCTTCCAAATAGCAAAAATACCACCATTGGCTTCAAGTTGAAGGAGTTGATCCGGAATTTCTGTGCTCATAATCCATCTTACCCAGACTGCGGGATTTTTAAGGCAATAAAATTCCATTATAAAAAAAAACGACTCCGAAGAGTCGTTTTTTCTAAGGTCTACTCAAATTATTGAGCAGCTGCTTCTGGTTGTACAGTAACTGTACGGCTACCAGTGATTGTCGCGAATACACGACGGTTCATAGCACGACCTTCTTTGGTGTTGTTGTCAGCAATCGGTTGATCCCAAGCGAAACCTTGAGTTGACAGACGAGCTGGGTCAACGTTGTATTCGTTTACAAGTGAAGATTTCACAGAGTTCGCACGAGCTAAAGATAAACGTTCGTTCAGTGCACGTGGACCAGTGTTGTCTGTGTGACCTTCGATACGCGCTGTTGCGTTTGGATATTCAACCAGTTTTTCAGCAACTTTAGCGATTTCTGGCTTGTATTGATCTTTGATGTTTGATTTGTTGGTATCAAAGAATACGCGAAGTTCCATGTTCAGGTCTTCAGTCAACTCTTGTGGAGCTGGTTGAACTGGAGCAACTGGCTCAACTGGAGCAACTTCTACTACTGGAGCAGCTGGTTTCAAACGGCCACCAAGAACAACGTTCAGACCTGCTAAAGCAGTGTAGTTCCAGAATTTTTCGTCAAAGTGGTAAGTACCACGTGCTTCAGTACGCAGCGCTAATGCATCGTTTAAGTGCCAGAATGCACCCACACCAGCATTACCTAAAGTACCTTCTTCTTTAAAGCCACGACCTACACGGCCTAATTCAGCTTCTGTAGCACCATCAAACTCATACTTGTAGTGACCAGCACCTAATAATACGTATGGCTTAACTTTGCTGTCATAGTTTTTAGTGAATACGTCTGAAGTCGCGTAGAAGTTACCCGCGATGTTTTGACCTTTGTATTCAGCACCAGCCAAATCAGTCATATCGCCTTTAACTTGGCTATATTCAGCTTCGAAACCTAACCAAGGAGTAAGTTCAACACCAAGTGCAGCACCTACAAATAAATCATCTTCCATTTGACCAGAAGTAGTTAACTCACCGTCATCACCACCATTGTTGTGCTGAGTGTCTTGGAAAGTGTAACCAAGCATTAATGGAGTAACAGTTACGCCTGCGTTTGCAGCTGCTAAAGGCGCAGCTACGAGCATTGCCAATGCAATACGACTCATTTTCATGGATTTATCCTCCAGAGATAACAAATTGTTGTTCAAGCTCAAGCCTAAAGTTTTGGCTATCCTGAGATAGGCTTTTTTTACCCCAGTTTTCTTTTTAAGCTAGTCACTTTGAATCATACAAACACTTTATTCTTTTTCCAAGTGCTTGATAATTTTAATCAAGTAAATTATTGACAAAATTACTTACAATTTCCGTTGTAATTCGGTAAATTTTTACTCAATTTTTTGTTGTGGATAGCTTATTGTCACTTCCACTTTATTTTAGCAGCTTTATAGAAAGATGCGTAAAAATAATGACAACCTAGAAAAATATTACAAAACAATATTTTGTATTACAGAAACATAATAAAAATATAAAAATTATAGGTCTACTTAGTATGTACTCAATTAAATCTCACACTTCAGGCTTTAGCCTGTTTGAACTCATTGTGGTGATGGCAATCATTGGCATCATTAGTGCGATTGCTTTGCCTCATTTCCAGCAATACTTGGCACAGCAAGAAGCCAAGCGCATCCGTTATTTACTGCAATATAGTATTAACCTGGCCAAATCCCAAGCCCTCACCTATCGTGCCAATATTGTGATTTGTCCGAGTGCCGATCTGCAGCAATGTCAGAATAATCAATGGAACAGCGGTTTTATTATTTTTATCGATCATAACCGCAACCGCAGCCTCGATTCTGGTGAATCCATTGTCTTAACCGAAAAGACCCGCCTGAAATACGGTAACCTGGAATGGAAAGGCGCCCTGTCTCTGCCCAGTCTCAGATTTAACGCCCAGCAGGGTTTACCTTTAGGCTCTAATGGCAGTTTTTATTATTGTTCAGGTTTTACCCCCAATCAGCGTATTTTCCTCAGTAATCGTGGTTTTCTACGCATAGAATTTCCCAATAGCTGCTAAAACTTATGCGTCTAAAGATGTATGAAAATTACGCTTTATTCTGTGGATTTTTCCCCTATACTGCTAGGGCTTAAGCTCAAAATAAATATTGAATTGATTAGAAACAGATTGGAGATACAACGATGACGGATATCGTAATTGTTAATGGTGCACGGACAGCAATGGGTGGTTTTCAGGGTAGTCTTGCCAGTTTAACCGCACCCGACTTAGGTGCAGCCACCATTCAAGCCGCTATTTCTCGTGCTGGCTTACAACCGACCGATATCGAAGAAGTCATTATGGGCTGTGTTTTACCGGCCGGCTTAAAACAGGGTCCTGCACGTCAAGCCATGCGTAAGGCAGGCTTACCGGATTCAACCGGTGCTGTAACCATTAACAAACTGTGTGGTTCAGGCATGAAAGCGGTCATGCAAGCCGCAGATATGATTAAAGCCGGTTCAGCAACTTACGTGGTTGCTGGTGGTATGGAATCAATGACCAATGCGCCGTATATCCTGCCAAAAGCACGCGGCGGTTTCCGTATGGGCCATGGTGAAGTCAAAGACCATATGTTCCTAGATGGCCTTGAAGATGCAGAAACCGGCCGTTTAATGGGTTCTTTTGCACAGGACATGGCCAATACCAAAGGTTATACCCGCGAGCAAATGGATGACTTTGCTATTCGTTCATTAAAACGTGCACAAACTGCAGTGAATGAAGGTTATTTTACCGATGAAATCGTGCCTGTAACGGTGTCTACCCGTAAAGGCGATGTCGTGGTCGATAAAGATGAACAACCATTCAACGCCAATATTGAAAAAATTCCAACACTACGCCCAGCGTTTGCTAAAGATGGCACCATTACTGCGGCCAATGCCAGCTCTATTTCGGATGGTGCATCTGCACTTGTATTAACCTCAGCAGACAACGCTGCAGCAAAAGGTTTACAACCGCTAGCCAAGCTAATTGCCTATGCTTCGAATTCACAGCATCCATCTGAATTTACCATTGCGCCAGTCGGTGCAATTCAAAAAGTTCTGGATAAAACCGGCTGGACGGTTGCAGATGTGGATCTGTGGGAAATCAATGAAGCTTTTGCCATGGTGACCATGTGTCCAATGGACGAGTTCAAACTGGACCCAGAAAAAGTCAACATCAATGGCGGTGCCTGTGCACTTGGTCACCCAGTTGGTTCGACCGGTTCACGTATTATTTTAACCCTGATTCATGCCCTGAAACGTACCGGCGGCAAGCGTGGTATCGCAGCCCTGTGTATCGGTGGTGGTGAAGCAACTGCTGTGGCGATTGAGTTGCTTTAATTGAAAGTCTCCCTTTCTTAAAGGGGAGACTTAGAGGGATTCAATCAATCATTCCCAATCCTCTCCTACAAGGAGAGGGCCAGGGAGAGATCTACCCTCTCTCTAACTCTCTCCCAAAGGGAGAGAGAACTACTAGGAAGGAAAATAAAAAGCCTTCACTTGGGGGCTTTTTATCATCACAATTAAAGTAACCGTTTAAATTTTAATACTTAAAGAATTTCTTTACGCAGTTGTTCCGGTGACTTCATCGACAATAAACCTGGTGCAACATCAAATGCGGTTTTCGCACCATACTGACCCATCTGGTTCATGCGGTAACACGCACGTGCATAAGCCACCAGTACGCTTGCGGTGAACTCAGGATTACTCTCCAGTTTTAAAGAGAATTCCATGACTTGATTATGGGCATCGCTGGTATTGCCACTGCGAATCACGAATCCACCATGTGGCATACGATTGTGTTCATTGCGAAGAGTTTCTTCATCAATGAAATTTACCGTTGTATTGTAGTCCGCAAAATAGTCCGGCATGGTCACAATCGCTTGTTCAACCTTAGCGGCATCTGCACCTTCTTCAAGTACCACATAGCACTCACGCGTATGCTTATCTCGGGTGCTTAACTCTGGACGTGAACCACTACGCACCTTGTCCATCGCATCGGTGGAGGGAATGGTATATTGCACACCCGCTTTCACACCCTCAACACGACGAATCGCATCTGAGTGCCCCTGACTCAAACCTTTACCCCAGAAGGTATAGGTTTCACCGTCTGGAAGTAAGGCTTCACCGAACAAACGATTGATAGAGAACATACCCGGGTCCCAGCCAATCGAAATCATGGCTGTTTTCTTGTTCGCAAGTGCTGGCGCATTTACAGCATCAAAGAACTCTGGAATACGCGCATGCGTATCAAAGCTGTCGACAGTATTAAATTTACTTGCTAATTCAGGGGTCTGTTTAGGCAAATCATCTTTCGATCCACCACATAAAATCAGTACATCAATCTGATTCTGGAAGTCAACCAATGCATCCATATGAAAAACTTTGGTTTCAGTAAAGCAGGGTGAAACAGTTTCAGGCGCACGGCGAGTAAAAATACCCACAAGCTGTAAATCTGGATTCTTTTGAATGGCAGTTTCCACACCACGCCCTAAATTGCCATAACCAGCAATACCAATACGAATAGAATGTTGCATACAGACAAGTCACTTCAAGCTAATAGTTAAACTTTTCCAAATCAGATTCATAAAACGAAGATGATTGGGTGCTTCTTCTGTGGATTCAAGCCATGATTCAGCCTGCTCACAGAATGCACCATATTGTGCCACAATGTTGTATTTGCACCAAATTAAAGCAAAGTCAGTCGCGATGCTGATCTAAATCTATCGCATAAAAACAAAAAAACCTCCTGACGGAGGTTTTTCGCAACGGGTGAAATTAAGCACCCGTTTGATAACGTGCCTGAGCCACGGCCGTCGAAGCCTGATAAGGATGGGTAAAATCACCCAGACCGGCTGCCGCTTCCTGAATATCTTTACCTTCTTTAATCACGAAGGTATCGAAACCGGAACGCTTCATATAGTTCAGTACGTCTTTAAATACATCACCTGTGGCACGAAGTTCACCTTCAAAACCCTGACGGCGAAGCAGTGCAGCAAATGAATAACCACGACCATCGTTAAAGCCTGCAAACTCAATAAAAATGGCATCGAGTTGATCTAACGGAAACTCATTGGTTTCAGGCGAAGCATCTACGGTTAAGTACAATGCTTTTTTACCTGAAACATTAGCAAGTTGATCGAGCTGCTCAACCGTTAAAACCACATCACCTTGTGGTAACACGCCATCTTCACCAATAATTTGGTAAGTATTGTCTGCAATCGTGCCATCTTTAGAGAGCACTTGTAGTGCGGTATTAAGCATATGCACGCTCCTTAAATGGTTGAATGCCAACACGGCGATAGGTATCAATAAACTCTTCACCTTCCTGGCGCAGGTCAAGATAAGTATTTAAAATTTCTTCCACCACATCTGGCACTTTTTCCGCAGCAAATGATGGCCCTAAGATGTCACCGATTGAGGCATCATGATCAGCATTACCACCCAGGGTAATCTGGTAGAATTCCGCGCCTTTTTTATCAACACCTAAAATCCCGATGTTGCCGACATGGTGATGACCACAGGCATTCATACAACCGGAGATGTTCAGATCCAGTTTACCCAGGTTGTAAATGGTATCAAGGTCATCAAAACGGCGTGAAATCGCTTCAGAAATTGGAATTGATTTGGCATTGGCCAGCGAGCAGAAATCACCGCCTGGGCAGCAGATAATATCAGTCAAGAAACCAATGTGCGCACGCGCCAGGTTGTGTTGATCCAAGGTTTGCCATAAGGCAAACAGGTCTTTTTGTGGTACATCTACCAGGGCAATATTCTGCTCGTGTGTAGTACGTAATTCACCGAAAGTGTACTGATCAGCCAGGTCAGCGATCAGGTTCATTTCTTCCGTGGTGACATCACCCGGGGCAATACCGGCACGTTTCAGTGAAATGGTGACAATACGGTAGCCTTTCACTTTGTGTGCATTGGTATTGATGTTAAACCATTGCTTGAACTTCGGATATTGTGCAAACAGCGCGGTGAAGTCCTCATCTGCATAGTCCTGATAATCGAATGGCGTAAAGTTCTCATCCATTTTTTTCAGGGTGTCTGCATCGACTTTTAAGGTTTTCACCGTATGTGCAAATTCAGCTTCAACTTTCTCGGCAAATACTTCTGGCGTGAGTGCTTTTACCAGAATCTTGATACGTGCTTTATATTTGTTATCACGACGGCCGTGCAGGTTATAGACACGCAGCACTGCTTCCAAGTAAGCAATTAAGTCTTCACGTGGCAGCCATTCTTTAATCACTGCACCGATGATTGGGGTACGACCCAAACCACCGCCAACCATGATTTTATAGCCCATTTCGCCGGCTGCATTGCGTACAATATACACACCAATATCATGGAAAGCAGTTGCCGCACGGTCAATTTCTTCAAGTGCAGATACCGCAATCTTGAATTTACGTGGCAAGAAGGCAAATTCTGGATGGAAAGTCGACCATTGACGGATCAGCTCACAGGTCGGACGCGGATCGGCAATTTCACCAGCGACCACACCGGCATACTGGTCCGTGGTGGTATTCCGGATACAGTTACCTGAGGTTTGAATCGCGTGCATCTGAACTGTGGCCAGTTCAGCCAGCATATCTGGCACGTTTTCTAGTGCAGGCCAGTTAAACTGAATATTTTGACGTGTTGAAACGTGGGCATAACCACGGTCATAGGCCTTGGCCAAGGCAGCGACTTTACGCAGCTGGGTCGAGCTCATTAAACCATAAGGCACGGCAATACGTAACATTGGCGCATAGCGCTGTACATATAAACCATTTTGGAGACGAAGTGGACGATATTCATCTTCTGTCAATTTGCCCGCTAAATAACGTTCCGTCTGGTCACGGAACTGCGCAACACGTTCATTAATCAGTTGCTGATCGAAATCAGTATATAAATACATGGCGTACAGCTAGTAGTTTCATTATAACGACCGACAGGATAGCGACATTTTATCTATCAACAAAATGCGTTTTTTACATATTTCATAGCGATTTTATTGATAAGTCAGCTGGACTTGCGCTGTAAGCAAGCCTTTGCAGCCATTCATTATTATTTTCTGGATCTTTCATTATTTTTTGCGTTATTTAGCATTTTTTTTCATAAGATGTTTATCCTCACTTTTGGGTCTGGATAAACATCTTATATTGGCTGATAAACCTCTTTTATAGACCGGCGCGTTACCAGTTCCCCTGCCCCAAACCTTGGCCACGGAAATCATAACGAGCTTTGGAGCGCGAGAATTTAATCGGGCAGGCCAACTGCGCTTCAGTGTCTGGGCTGTCCTGTTCCAGTGGCACTTGAACCACCCATTCGCGTTGCTGGGCCAGTGGTGAATGCAGTGCTTCTTCTAAATACAGCACCGGTTCGACACAAACATCCTGCTCGGCAAATATTTGCTGCCATTCTACCCAGCTTTTGGATTGAATTTTATTGCCAATGGCCTGTTTCACCGCCTGCCGGTCGTCTGAATCAAAAGAACTTCCTTTTTCCACAATTAGTGGCAACTCCAGGACCGCGGCCAGACCTTGCATAAATTGTGGCTCCAAACCACCGATCGAAAGATAGCGGCCATCTGAGGTACGATAATAGTCATAAAAAATCGCGCCATTTAAATGGCCAGCTTCGGGACGCTGCTGTTCCTGTCCGGCCAGGCTGGCTGCCGCAGCCATATTGTTTAAGGCCGCCACACAGTCAGTCATGGAAATATCAATATATTGTCCCTGTCCGCTGCTTTGTCGCTCAATGACGGCGGCCAGTATGCCGACCAGCGCATGTAGCGAACCACCTGCGACATCGGCAATCTGAATACCCATTGGCGGTGGCCCCGACTGTGCTCGGCCACTATGCCCGGCAATGCCAGAAAGTGCTAAATAATTGATATCATGTCCAGCCTTGGCCTGATAGGAACCGCTTTGTCCATAGCCGGTAATGGAACAATAAATCAGTCCGGGATGAATTTCTGCCAATGTGGCATAATCCAGCCCCAAACGCTGCATTACCCCGGGGCGAAACTGCTCAACCACAATATCGTAATCTTTAATTTTGGCTTTAATTTGTGCAATGCTGTCCGGGTCTTTTAAATTCAGCGTCACCGACTGTTTATTACGGTTCAGATAACTGTGCGAAGTCGCTTGGCCATTGGCATAGGGCGGAAATAGCCGGACCAAATCGGGACGGTTCGGTGATTCAATATGCACCACTTCTGCGCCTAAATCGGCCAGATAAAGCGTGGCAAATGGTCCGGGTAACAAGGTGGAAAAATCTAAAACTTTGAGTTCGTTTAAAGCGTATGACATTGGAGTTTTTACTCTATTTGTGTTGATTTTTTCATCATCTTAGAAATATAAAAGCATAAACACAATGTCATGTTCAGCCATTTACCTTGATCATTTCGGCAATTTAATATGTAAAATGGCAAAATAACTCAAGTAAATTGCCAAAAACTTTATTTTTAATGTCATTTAGGTCAAACATACGTGATTACCAAAGACAAAGAGTCAGAAGGCTTTAATATGAGCCGCGATACCATCAGTATCCACTTCGTAAATGCGGCTCTAACCGGTGTCAAACGCCTTGGCATGGACGTCGAGACCTTATTATCACACGTGGGTATTGAGGCCGAGCTGTTACGCCAGCCCAAAGCGCGAATCTCGCCAGAACAATATACCCGTTTTATTAAAATGCTGTGGATGGTGACTCAGGACGAGCACATCGGCTTTGATGTTCAAGGCCGCCGCTTAGGTACTTTTGCCATCATGTGCCAGCTGATCATCCATGCCAAAACCTTGGGTGATGCCTTAGAATTGTCCTCCCAGTTCTATAAACTGTTTGGCGATGAATGGTCGGTGACGCTGGAACGTGACAAACACGAAGCCCGTCTGGTGCCGTTAATTCCTAAGAGCATGGACCCGGACCACTTTATTACTGAAAGTATGCTGATGATCTGGCATGGTCTGGCATCGTGGTTAATTGAACGCCGTCTGCCGCTGGAACGTGTCCACTTTGGTTATGAGCGCCCTGCCCATGCCGATGAATACGATGCACTGTTCTTCGCCCCGGTAATGCAGTTTGATATGCCACGTACCGAAATTACCTTTGCGGCCGACTATCTGGACTTGCCAATTCGCCAGAATGAAGAAACCTTGGAAGAATTCCTGAAAGCGGCACCGGCACAGTTATTGGTGAAATTCAAAAATACCAACTCTTTAACTTCACGAATTCGTGATGTCTTAAAGAGCCAGATTGGCGAAGAAATGCCAACCTTGAATGATGTTGCCTCAATGCTGTATCTGTCGCCGCAAACCCTACGCCGCCGTCTGGCAGCCGAAGGTAAAAGCTATCAGGGCGTCAAAGATGCCTTACGTCGTGATGCCGCGATTCACCTGTTGCTGAATCCGGAACTGACGCTAGAAGATGTAGCGCAACAGGTCGGCTTTAGTGAAACCAGTACCTTCCACCGTGCCTTTAAAAAATGGACTGGAGTGACACCAGGACTATATCGCCAGCTACACGGTTATCACTAAACATTTTTTAGACAACGTCTTTTCAAGTTTGATCTTCCTCTCCGCCCTCACCGCGAAGTGAGGGCTTTTTTTATTGGCGAAAAGCATCATCTGACCTCGCCCGTTCTCGTCATTGCACTTCATCAATTAATCATTACACTCAAAAAGCATAACAATTTAAAACTCATCAAAGGGATAGCATATGAGCGAGGCTTATATTATTGATGCCATTCGCACACCACGCGGAAAAGGAAAAAAAGATGGTTCACTCTATGAAGTGAAACCGATCAGTCTGGTCACCACCCTGTTGCGTGAATTAAAACAGCGCCATCAGCTGGATACTGCCCAGGTCGATGATATTGTGCTGGGCTGCGTCACACCGGTCGGTGATCAGGGTGCCGATATTGCCAAAACAGCAGCGATTGCTGCCGGCTGGAACAATGATGTGGCAGGTGTGCAGATCAACCGTTTCTGTGCCTCCGGTCTAGAAGCCGTGAACTTGGCCGCGCAAAAAGTCCGCTCTGGCTGGGAAGGTCTGGTCGTCGCCGGTGGAGTGGAGTCAATGTCCCGCGTACCAATGGGTTCGGATGGTGGCCCGTGGGCGCTGGACCCGGAAACCAACATGGCCTCGGAATTTGTCCCGCAAGGCATTGGTGCCGATTTAATTGCCAGCATTGATGGCTATAGCCGCGCCGATGTCGATGCCTTTGCCGAGCAGTCACAAAAGAAAGCCGCGGCTGCGCAGGCCAATGGTCATTTTGAGCGTTCAATTGTGCCGGTCAAAGACAAAGCCGGGGTGGTGATTCTAGCCAAAGATGAATTTATTAAACCGGATACCACGGCAGAAGGTCTGGCCAAACTCAATCCAAGTTTTGAAATGATGGGACAGATGGGTTTTGATGCCATTGCACTGCAAAAATATCCTGAAGTCGAGAAAATTCAGCATGTGCATCATGCTGGTAACTCCTCCGGTATTGTCGATGGTGCCGCGCTGGTGTTACTGGCCTCGGAAAAAGCCGTACAGGAACAGGGTTTAAAACCACGCGCCAAAGTGCTGGCCACGGCACTGGTTGGTGCTGACCCGACCATCATGCTCACCGGTCCTGCACCGGCAGCCCGTAAAGCTCTGGCCAAAGCTGGCTTAAGCATTGAGGACATTGACCTGTTTGAAGTCAATGAAGCTTTTGCGGCGGTGGTGATGCGGTTTATTAACGAGATGCAGGTCGATCCGGCCAAAGTCAATGTCAACGGCGGTGCAATAGCCATGGGTCATCCACTCGGGGCCACCGGTGCCATGATTTTAGGCACCCTGCTGGATGAGCTGGAACGTCAGGGCAAAAAACGTGGTCTGGCCACCTTATGTGTCGGTGGCGGTATGGGTATTGCCACCATTATTGAACTGGTTTAAGGAGGAGCCGCATGAGCGCTATTCAATTCGAAAAAAACGCCGACAATATTGTAATCTTAACGCTAGACTCGCCAAACCAGTCCGCCAACACCATGAATGCAGATTTCCGTGCAGCTTTGGCAGAAACTGTGGAAAAACTCAAAGCCGATGAACAGATTGCCGGAATTATCTTCCGTTCGGCCAAAAAAACCTTCTTTGCCGGCGGTGATCTCGATGAACTGATTCAGGCCCAGCCGGAACAGGCCAGCGACTTTTTCCAAATGGTAGAAGGCATGAAAGCCCAGCTGCGTTATATCGAAACGCGTGGTATTCCGGTGGTGGCTGCCTTAAATGGTACAGCGCTTGGCGGTGGCTGGGAACTGGCATTGGGCTGCCATCACCGCATTGCCTTGAATGACCCAAAAACCAGATTCGGTTTACCGGAAGTGACTTTGGGCCTGCTACCAGGTGGCGGCGGCATCGTGCGAATGGTACGTCTGCTCGGCCTGCAAACCGCTTTTCCATTTTTAATCGAAGGCAAACAGTTTGGGGTAGAAAAAGCTCTGTCTTTGGGCTTGATCCATGACACGGCCGACTCAGCAGATGAAATGCTGCAAAAAGCCATCGACTGGATTCAGGCACATCCGAAATCACAGCAACCGTTTGATGTAAAAGGCTATAAAATTCCGGGAGGTGATCCGAAACATCCAGCGGTGGCGCAGATGCTGGCGATTGCTCCGGCGATTTTACGTGACAAGACCAAAGGCTGTTATCCAGCACCGGAAGCGATTATGTCGGCTGCGGTCGAAGGCGCGCAGGTCGATGTCGATACCGCACTGACCATTGAATCACGTTATTTTACCTATCTGGCGACTGGTCAGGTCTCTAAAAATATGATTGGCACCTTCTGGCACGGCCTGAATGCCATTAAATCCGGCGCCAGCCGCCCACAGGATATTCCGCAGTGGCAGGCGAAAAAAGTCGGTATTTTAGGTGCCGGGATGATGGGTGCCGGAATCGCCTATGCCGCAGCCATTAAAGGCATTGCAGTCATCCTAAAAGATGTTGCTATAGAAAATGCCGAAAAAGGCAAAGCCTACAGCCAAAAACTGCTGGATAAAAAAGTTGCTCAAGGGCGGATGACTGCGGAAAAACGCGACCAGATTCTGGCGCGCATTACCCCAACCGCCTCAGCGGCAGATCTGGCTAGCTGCGACCTGATCATTGAAGCGGTGTTTGAAAATCAGCAATTAAAAGCACAGGTGACCCAGGAAGCCGAAAGCTATCTGGCTGCCGATGGCGTGATGGCCTCTAATACTTCGACCCTGCCCATTAGCGGTCTGGCACAAGCTGCGAACGATCAAAGCCGTTTTATTGGCCTGCATTTCTTTAGTCCGGTCGATAAGATGCAACTGGTTGAAATTATTAAAGGCCAGAATACCAATCGTGAAACCGTGGCCAAGGCCTATGACTTTGTCCAGCAGATTGGCAAGACGCCAATTGTGGTCAATGACAGTCGTGGTTTCTTTACCAGCCGTGTGTTTGGCACCTTTGTGCAGGAAGGTCTGCGTATGCTGGCAGAGGGCATCCATCCGGCCAAAATTGAAATGGCCGCGCTCAAAGCCGGGATGCCTGTTGGACCGCTGGCGATTCAGGATGAAGTCTCGCTGACCTTATCCGAGCATGTCGCGGCAGAAACCCGCAAAGCCTTGCAGGCGGAAGGCAAAGAACGCCCACGCTCAGGTGCAGATGAAGTCATTGAAACCATGATCCATCAGTTTAACCGTAAAGGTAAAGCAGCCGGCGCCGGGTTCTATGACTATCCTGAAGGTGGCAAAAAATCGCTCTGGGAAGGCCTCAGTTACTGGAAAAAAGAGCAGACTGTCGATGAGCAGGAACTGATTGACCGCTTCCTGTTTGTCCAATCGCTGGATACTTTGCGCTGTCTGGAAGAAGGCGTGCTGGAATCGGTGGTAGATGGTAACGTCGGCTCGATTTTCGGGATTGGTTTTGCCCCGTGGACAGGTGGTGCCCTGCAGTTCCTGAATCAATATGGACTAAAAGATGCGTTAAACCGAGCACAAGCTCTGGAACAACGCTATGGTGAGCGTTTTGCCCCACCGCAGTTATTGAAAGATAAAGTCGCGCAAGGCGAACAAATTTAAACCCATTCATCTGGGTAGTATTCAAGAGGCCTTTAGGGCCTCTTGTCTGTTCTGGCGACAGTATTGAGCCGCGCCTCGGCGCAAGGAAAGCATTTTCTTGGCTTGGACTTTGAAATAATTATGTTATAAAGTTTCAACAGATTCAGTTTTCTTTTTATCCAATTGGGCAGTTTGTTATGACCGACCACTCATCTCCAGAAAAATCTCCTTGGGGTTGGAAAGCACTTATTATTTTCTCGGTTTTAGGTGCGTTATTTCTTGGCCTGTTCTATCTTGCCGTGAGCAATGAACCGGACTATATGCCAAGCCAGCAGAATAAACACAACACCCAGCAACATGCCTTTAAAAATGCACCTGCCATGTCTGAAGAGGCTTTGGCCAAAGCTCAGGCTGACCGCGAAGCGCGTGAAGCTCGTGCGGCGGCCAGCGCAGAACAGCATCAGATGACCGAAGCGGAACACGCTGCCATGGATGAAAGCCATAGCGATACCACCGGACATGGTCACTAATCAGCAAATATTAAAAAAGCGGACTCCATGTCCGCTTTTTTAGTGGATGCAGATTGCTATTTTTCTTCAGTTGGATGCAGTTCACGGCGCATCCGAATATGCGGAATGCCGCAGTCCAGATATTCCTCACCTTCAACCTGAAAACCAAGCTGCTGATAAAAACCGGTGGCATAGACTTGTGCTGATAACACCAGAAAAGGACGCTGCTCCTGCTGGGCCTGCTGAATAATGGCTTCCATCACTTTCTTGCCCAGACCTAAACCTCTGTAAGACTTTAAGACCGCAACCCGGCCAATGCTATGGTTGGAGAGCAAACGTGCGGTAGCGATTGGCTGCTGCTGTGCATACGCGACAAAATGTAGCGCTACTGCATCCTCCTGATCCCATTCATCTTCCGGGGCAATTGCCTGCTCCTGAATAAAAACCGCTTCACGAATTACTTTGGCATCGGCCTGCAAGTCCTGCCAGCTGCCGGCATGAATACTGATCTGGCTCATTGTTTTATCCTTAACATTTACGTCCGATATCCTGCTGGTCCCACTGATCATTCAGCAATAGCTCCAGCGAATGTTTCTGAATGCCATAGAGTTCTTTTAAGGCCTGAATCTGGGCCAGCACTGCCGCATCTGGCGCAGTATAGTCTTTGCGTTTGGTGGCCAGAATCATCTTGTTTTTGCTGGTATGTTCCAGTGACACAAACTCAAACACCTTGGTTTCATAGCCATAGGCTTTCAGCAATAAGGCCCGGATGGTATCGGTGAGCATTTCCGCCTGCTGTCCGGCATGGATTCCAAAGTGCAGCATCGGTTGCAGCACTTTGGGTGCCTGTAACTGCGGACGCAATTCTTTATGGCAACACGGCGCACACATAATCATTTGTGCATTCAGGCGAATGCCGGTGTGAATGGCAAAGTCGGTGGCGACATCACAGGCATGCAAGGCAATCATCACATCCAGCTGTTCCGGTGCATAGGTACGGACATCGCCCTGGAAAAAGTCCAGTTGCTGAAAGCCGGAATCTTGCGCCACCTGCTGGCAGAACGCGACCATTTTCGGATTCAGTTCCACACCGGTCACATACGGCGTCTGCTGATGCTTGGCCAGATAGTCATACAGGGCAAAAGTTAAATAGCCTTTGCCAGAACCAAAATCGACAATATGCAAGGGCTGATCTTGAGTGTTGAGCTGCTCCACCGCCCCGGAGAAAATTTCCACAAATTTATTAATCTGTTTCCATTTTCGCGCCATGCTCGGAATGATCTGGCCATGCTGATCGGTAATGCTTAAATGCTGCAAAAATGGGCTGTCCTGTTCGACATAACGCTGTTTGCTGCGGTCATGACCTTGCGTAACAGTTGCCGGTGCAACCTCAGCTTTTTTCTTGTTCACCATCAGTATGGCTTTTTTCTTGTTCTTTTTCAGCTGCAGGTCTTCATCTCGCGTCAATAAATTGGCCTGTTTGCAGCAGCCTAGCAGCGCGCTGACCTGAGCCACAGCCTCAGATAAAGGATAGTTTTTGGTAACATCCTGGGTTTTATATCGGTACACACAGTTCAGTACAGCTTCATTTTGCAAAGAAATGACCCGGAAGGTCATTTTTTCCAGCTGTTCAAGTTCGCCTTTGTACTGACTCAGAATTAAACGCTCAAAACGCTGTGTTTCAATGGCTTGCTGAAACGCATCTAGAAATTGTTGTTCCGGATTGGGAGAAGTCGCCAATTGAGACATGAGTAAAACCTGAAATGAATTGCAGCTAAAGTGTAAAGCGTCTTACGCGAAATGCAAAATTGAATTACTATACATTCGTATATTTTAATTATAACGATCCCACGCTTATGAATGCACCCTTGGCACCCGACTACGATCCGGTTGAAGAACGAATGAACTTCATCAGCCATGCCATAGGCGCGGCTTTGGCGCTGGTGGCCGGTATTTTTTTAGTGATTAAAGGCAGTTATTTAAGTATTGGCCCTTGGATCGGGCTGTGGGTCTATGCGCTGAGTATGTTCCTATTGTTTTCGGCGTCCAGTCTGTACCATTATGCCGACAGCCCACAGCGCCGCGGCTGGTATAAAAAGCTCGATCACACCGCCATCTATTATTTAATTGCCGGCACCTATACCCCTTTTCTGTCTATCGCCATTCCTACTGCCAAAGCGCAATATCTGTTAATTGCACTGTGGATTATTGCCCTGATTGGCACTGTATTTAAGCTGGTGTTCATCAACCGATTTCAGAAAATTTCACTGATTGCCTATCTGGTGATGGGCTGGTTAGCACTTCTGGTGATTGATGATATGCAACGCTTTTTAAGTCCACCTGCGCTAACTTTTTTATTGATTGGTGGAATTTCTTATACGATTGGTGCATTGTTTTATGCGTTAAAACGGGTAAGATACACACACGCTATCTGGCATATTTTTGTATTGATCGGGGCAGGATCACATTTTCTGTCTATCTATCTGTACGTGATTTAATTGTTTTGATTCTCCATTTCAGTGACCCTGAGCGCGTTGAATCGAAACGATTGCCGTTGTTTTTTTAAGAAATTACGCCTTTTTTAAAAAGATTACGCTTGTAAAACTAATTTTTTATTTTTAATAAGTGTAAGGTCATTCATGGCGTCATCAACTTCTGCTGCAATCAATGAAGAAGCAGCACCAACGAACTCAAAATTTCGTGTCCTCACCGCGAGTCTGGTAGGCACTACCATCGAATTCTTCGATTTTTATATTTATGCGACTGCTGCGGTCATTATTTTCCCGTACCTGTTCTTCCCGACCAGTACCGATCCAATGACCGCCACCATTCAGTCTCTGGCCACCTTTGCCATTGCCTTTATTGCCCGCCCGATTGGCGCGGCACTGTTTGGTCACCTCGGTGACCGTATTGGGCGTAAAGCCACCCTGGTCGCTGCGCTGCTGACCATGGGGATTTCCACTGTAGCCATTGGCCTGTTACCCACCTATGCACAAATCGGCATTGCCGCACCGTTACTGCTGGCCCTGTGCCGTTTAGGTCAGGGGCTGGGCTTGGGCGGTGAATGGTCAGGTGCGGTTTTACTGGCCACCGAAAATGCACCGGAAGGCAAACGTGCCTGGTACGGCATGTTTCCGCAACTGGGTGCTCCAATTGGTTTTATTCTGGCCACCGGTTCCTTCCTGCTGTTAGGCGCGTTCATGAGCGAAGAAGCGTTCATGAGCTGGGGCTGGCGTATTCCCTTTATTTCCAGTGCTTTACTGGTGATTGTTGGTCTGTGGATTCGTTTAAAACTGCATGAGACACCGGCTTTCCAGAATGTTTTAAACAAACAGAAAGAAGTGAATGTACCGTTTAAAGAAGTCATGACCAAACATTGGGGCATGCTGATTTTAGGCACCATTGCCGCGATCTGTACGTTCGTGGTGTTCTATCTGACCACGGTATTCGCGCTCAACTGGGGCACCACCCAACTCGGTTATAGCCGCGCCGACTTCCTGGAATTACAGCTGATTGCTACCCTGTGCTTTGCAGCGTTTATTCCACTCTCAGCGATTTTGGCAGAAAAATTCGGTCGTAAAGCCACGTCTATTGGGGTGTGTATTGTATCGGCGCTCTTTGGTCTGGTTTTTGCCAGCATGCTGGAATCTGGCAATACCTTGGTGGTGTTCCTGTTCCTGTGTATTGGTCTGGCGATTATGGGGCTGACCTATGGTCCAATTGGGACCGTTCTGTCAGAGATTTTCCCGACTTCGGTACGTTATACCGGGTCTGCGCTGACCTTTAACCTGGCCGGTATTTTCGGTGCCTCTTTTGCACCGCTGATTGCCACCAAACTGGCGACCGAATATGGTCTGGCTGCCGTGGGTTATTACCTGACAGCTGCATCTATCTTGTCACTTCTGGCCTTCCTGGCGATTCGTGAAACCAAGCATGATGATGTCAACAGCCAGATTTAAAATGTTCATCTGACTGAAAAAAACCAGTGTAGATAACGCTGGTTTTTTTATTTGTGATGCAAAATCATACACAAACACACTATTGCATCTGGCCAAGTTTAGAAACAATAAAAGCTTATCCCCCGCCAGCAGGTCATTGTATGGATCGTCAGATTGAAACCCTTCGGGAAGAACAACTGGTGAAAGTTATTTTGTTGCTGGATGATGGCAAACGCCATGAAGCGGTGCAGTACCTCAGCACAGACAGTCATGTGACTGAAGCAGAAGCCCAGCAGCTGATTGATGAACTGATTCGCCAGCACGGTCTGGCCATGGAGGCCTCCAAGGGTGAATGTGCCCCCAAACCGATAGACGACATCAGCACACCTTATTTTGATACTGAAGATCCACCGCGCCCGCAGCTACATACCGAAGCACAGGCCCCGGTCGAAACAGCGGCAAATGGCATTGAAGATTTAAACCGGAATAATCACCGCCTGAATATTGGGGTATTGGTCTTGATTGGCGTCGTGATTCTGATTGCCTTGCTGTGGTGGGTCTTTTAAAACGCCCACCCTGTAGCATTAGCAGAGTTCAATAATATCAATGGTCGGTGGCACCCGAAAACGAAATGGCACACCCACCATTCCGGTACCAACAGTGACAAACACATCGGCATGTTCATGCCGGTACAGGCCTTTTTTATGACCAACAATAGATACGCGTTTCATCACATAATCGGTCAGCCACGGCAATTCCACCTGACCGCCATGGGTATGTCCCGACAGCATTAAGGGATGAGTTGGCAATTTCGGCACCATATCGACCGTATCGGGGTTATGCGACAAAATCAGCCACGGCTTGTCTTGCGGTAAATCCGGCATATAGCGCATATCGGTACGGCCGGACCATAAATCGCCAATCCCAATCAGGCGGAACTCGTCAAACTCGACAATCTGCCCTTCAATATCAATCACATGATTAACCTCAAGCGCATGTTTGAGCAGTTCCTGAATCGGCGGACCAGGATACTGTTCATCGTGATTGCCGGTCACGGAATAAATTGGCGCTTTAATCTCTTTTAGTATTGCCAGCTCATCGGCCAGTTTATTTTCCGGCTCATAGGTCCAGTCACCTGCCACCAGCACCATTTCCGGTTCTTCCTGGTTAATCTTGGCGACAATCTGCTTAAGCTGGCGTTCATGCCCCGAAAACAGACCTATATGCAGGTCGGCAATCAGGGCAATTCGGACTGGGCGTTGTAGCGGCTGATCGGGTAGCATCTGATAGCGGGTAGTTTTCACCAGAATCAGATGCGGTTCAATAAAACGCGCATAGACCAGCACACCACTGACTAGCCCGATAAAAATGGCCTCATGCAAGGAGTAATAGCCAATCCAGCCGGCATAAATACTAAAGAAGAACAGCGGAATTAATAAATAGGATAGATAAAAGGCCAGCAGATGCACAAAGGCTTTAAAGGGATGAATCGTTTCTGTATTGGCCTGACTGCGCCACGCCTGTGACACGGCCCAAACTGCCAGTATGGCCAAGCCGATATAGAAATACAGTATAATTGATTGGCTATCCCACATAGTTATGCCCGACTCTCCCCCGGCGACTAAATTCGTCCGTTCTTATATTTATCTTTTCACAGCTGGCAATTATACTCAAACCAAATTTTGGACTTGTTTTAGACAATATGATACATCCTGACAAATTTAATTTGCAATCAAATACATACGCGAGAAGTTCTATGTCTGCTTCTACCGCGGCCATGCTGTTGAGTTGCAGTTTAGTGTTGGGAGTCAGTGGCTGTTCAACCCTGCCCAAACAGATTGAACATCCGGTTCAAATGGCTTTTGAAACGCCAACCGAGCATACCCATCTGGCCCAGATTGTATTGCCGCTGCGTGAAAAAAATCCGCAGCTGACCGGTTATCGGGTGCTGTACGATCCGCTGGAAGCCCTGTCAGCACGCTTGTATTTAATTGATAAGGCAGAAGAAACCCTAGACCTGCAATATTATATCTGGGACAACGACAAAATCGGGGCGCTGGCACTACATTCAATTATTCGCGCAGCTGATCGCGGCGTGAAAGTGCGCTTGCTGGTCGATGATAACAATGCCAAGAAAATGGAAGGTATTTATCTGGCGCTGGACCAGCACAGCAATATCGACGTCAAGCTATACAATCCGTACCGCTTCCGTAAATACCGCGCCATGGACATGGTGCTAGATTTAAAACGTATCAACCGGCGCATGCACAATAAAAGCTTTATTGCCGATAACCAGATTGCCCTGATTGGCGGGCGCAATATGAGTAACCAGTATTATAACGTCAGCGACAGCTACCAATTTTCCGATGTCGATGTGATGCTGGTCGGTTCTGCCTCCGATGAAATCATTCACTCCTTTGATGAATACTGGAATGATGATTATGCCTATTCGGTCAAGCAGCTGGTCAATCCACAGCAGCATCATCTGCGTTATGAAAGCCTGAAACAGCAGCTCGAAGACCATTCTGCAGAAGTGGCGGTACAAAATTATCTTGATTTAGCCACACGCTCCCAAGCCATTGAACAGTGGTTTAACCACAAAATCCAGTTTGACTGGGTCAAAGCAGAAGTGGTGAAAGACTCGCCAAGCAAGATTAAAGACCGCGCACCCAAAGAAGAATTACTGAATTTCCAGCTGCTCAGTCATCTGGAAAAACCGACTGAAAGTGTGGATATCATTTCGGCCTATTTTGTGCCGGAAGAATCCGGGGCTGACCGCTTAAAACAGCTGGCCAATGACGGCGTACAGGTGCGGGTACTGACCAATTCCTATAAGGCCAATGACGTTCCGCTGGTACATGCGTTTTATGCCAAATACCGTCAGGACTTACTGGAACATGATGTCGAGCTGTATGAATTCTTGTATGCACCCGAGGCCGAGCACCTGAACAGCAATACTGAAGAACTGTCGAAAAAAGCCAAAGTCAGCTTAAAAGGTCTGAGCCGTTCCAGCCTGCATGCCAAACTGATGGCACTGGATGAAAAACAGGTCTTTATTGGCTCTTTTAATTTTGATCCGCGTTCGGCCTATTTAAACAGTGAAATTGGCGTATTGCTCAACAGTCCGACGCTGGCGAGATCGGTGCATCAGACCATGGATGCCAATTTATCCAAATATGCTTACCGTCTGGTGCTGGATGCACAAAACAACATTAACTGGCGTGTCGTAAATAGCAAAGGTGAAGAACGCGTATTTGTTAAAGAACCAAAAATGAAATGGTATGAAAAAGCAGCCATGAAAATCATTTCCTGGCTGCCAATTGAGGGCTTTATGTAAGCCTGCAACACAGGTTAAAGCTTAAGCACTGGCCTGCTGAATCAGGACTTTTTGATGCAGCTGCTCCAAGCCCTCAATCATCTTGTTTTGAACCAGCGAGGTCAGGCTTTCCACCGTATGCCCTTCTACCGAAATCGGGTTAAGAGCCATTAAATGTGCAGTGACTTTCGGCATTTCCAGCACATTTTTAACATGCTCAATAAAGGTCATTTCATTGATAAACGGCGCTACGGTATCCAGCTCGCCCTGCTGGTTGATATAACAGATCAGGCAGATTTGCACCGGACGCTGCGCTTCAATTGCCGCACCCAATAAACGGCCATGTACTTTTTTAATTTTAGTCCCGTCCGAAGTGGTGGCTTCCGGGAAAAACAGTACCGGCACATCCTGTTTTAAAAACTGGGTAATCTGGTCGCGGATTTTAATTGAATCTCCCGAACCGCGTTTAATAAATAAAGTTCCGCCACCTTTGGCCAACTTTCCAAACACCGGCCATTGCTCTATTTCAGCTTTGGCCAGAAAAAACACCCGTGCACCTGAACCGAGCACCGGCACATCCAGCCATGACACATGGTTGCTGACCCATAAGGCCGGCTGAGTTGGAATTTCTCCATGCACTTCAACTTCAATATTGAACACCTTGCACAGCTGACGGCAAAAATGCTGCACATAACGGGTATTCTGCGGATTATTCGGCTGCTTATACAAGCTGTGACGATACACCAGATAAAAGCCTTCGCTCACCGCTGCCAGACCGGCAGTGATTTTTTTAGAATAGAGAAAAAATTTGGACAAACTATTCATTGAAGCGGATGAAGATAAAGAAACTTGAGACATAGCATAATCGTGAATTGCGAAAATCACAGCAAGAATTGTTCAGAGAACTGTATTCTATCTTGAAGCAATTGACCAGACATTGATCATAAGCACCGAAAAACTGTCCAGATCGCTCAATTGAAATGCGCTATGCCAATTCTTCTACAGTCTTGCTGCAATGGATAAATCCACAGCAAATCCCTTGATGTAATGATCATCCTGATGAATCAGATACAACGATCAAGCTTTCCATGCCTCCCTCTCACAAAGAGGATGATACTGATTCCAAATTGAGGATTGTGAGGATTCGCCTGCTTTTTGTCATGCTGCTGTAATCATCTTCATCTAGTTCACGCAGCTGGCGCTTTTTGCTCTAGAATAGAATTTTCATGAGGAGAAATGCCCAGGTGCCAGATTACCAGCAACATCAAGGTGGTGAACGCGTTGTGCTCGTGAGCGTCAGCGTACAGATTTTAGAAGACCTTGATGCAGAAGAATTTCATCTGCTTGCAAAATCTGCAGGTGCTGAAGTTTTGCAGCATGTGTTTGCCCAGCGGATTAAACCCGATGCCAAGTTATTTATCGGTTCTGGTAAAGCGGACGAAATTGCTGCGCTGGTTGCAGAACTCGAGGCTGAACTGGTGATTTTCGATCATGCGTTGACGCCGGCACAGGCACGTAATCTTGAAAAAATCATGAAATGCCGTGTGGTCGACCGGACCGAGCTGATTCTGGATATTTTCGCCCAGCGCGCCCGGACCTATGAAGGGAAATTGCAGGTCGAGCTGGCACAATTGCATCACCTCTCCTCACGCCTGATTCGTAGCCGCGGCAATCTGGACAGTCAAAAAGGCGGGATTGGTTTACGTGGTCCGGGTGAAACCTTGCTGGAAACCGACCGCCGCCTGTTAAGAATTCGTATGGGCCAGCTGAAAGCCAAACTGGATAAAGTCCGCCAGACCCGTATGCAGGGTCGTGTGGCCCGTCAAAAAGCCGCCGTTCCTACCGTATCACTGGTTGGCTATACCAATGCCGGCAAATCGACGCTGTTTAATATTCTGGCCAATAGCGATGTCTACGCCGCCGATCAGCTCTTTGCTACGCTCGACCCGACCTTACGCCGGCTGGAATGGGATGGGATTGGTACGCTGGTGCTGGCCGATACCGTGGGTTTTGTCCGTAATCTCTCGCACTCGCTGGTGGAATCATTTAAGGCCACGCTGGAAGAAACTCTGGAAGCGACCTTGTTGCTGCATGTGATTGATTCCAGCAGTCCGGACATGCTGGAACAGATTGAAGCAGTTGAGCGCGTCCTGAAAGAAATTGGCGCAGATGTGCCGGTGCTCAGGGTTTATAACAAAATCGACTGCACCGGCGAGCAAGCCAAAATTGTCTATGCCAAGCCACATCAGCCGGAGCGAGTTTATATTTCTGCGCATTCCGGTCAGGGACTGGAGCTGTTACGTCAGGCCGTGCATGAATGTCTGATGGGCCAGATTCAAAGTTTTGATGTGGTGTTAAAACCGGCCTATGGCAAATTACGCAACCAGTTTTATGAACTGAATGTAATCCAGTCCGAGCACTATGATGAGCAGGGACAACTGAATCTGCGCGTAAATATGGCCCCGGCCAAACTGGAACAGATGATCCGTCAGGCGCACTTGCCACTGGACGAAATTCTGGGTGCCAAGGCTCAGCAATTTAAACGGCCTTTAGAAGAATTTGAAATTGATGATGAGATCAGTTAAAACTTGAACAGTAAAATATGACCGACTGATAAAAAATGAACAGGCTTAAACGTATCGACTGGCCAGCTTGGATTGGCACACTGCTCTTAATTATTGTATTTCGTGAAACAGCCGTCTGGATTGCGACCTATTTCAACCATCCTGAACTGGGCAACCTGATGGGTTTACTCAGCCTGCTGGTGGTGCTTTTCCTGTGGCGCCGACTGCATAAAATTCCAGCCCGGATTGTCGATACCAACAATAAAATCATGAAAGAAAGTGCGTTTGCCTTTTTACCGATTAGTGCCGGCTCACTGCTGATGCTGACCCATATGGGCAATAAAATTCCGGCTTTTCTGGTGGTGCTGTTTCTCAGCACCCTACTGCCGTTATGGCTGTATGCCAAAATGGCCAAACGCTGGCTCTAGGAGATTAAAACATGCTCGCAATTGTTTATGGCTTTTTAATCACCCTGGTGGCCTATCTGCTTGCCAAACCCTGTAACCAGAAACTGCCGCAAATTCCGGTCATTGTCTTTGGCATGATTTTTATTGTGCTACTGCTGTATGTATTTGGCATTCCCTATGAAGATTATATGGCACAGGTCAATCCGCTGTTTAACCATCTGCTGGGTTATGTGACCGTGGCACTGGCGATTCCGCTGGCGGCCATGCGCTATGATGATCTGCCACTCAAAGCCATTCTGGGTATTTTGCTGTTTGCCAGCATCAGTGCCGTGGCCTTACCGATGGGACTGGCCTATCTCTTACATATGGCCGGCGATGACATCATGGCATTTGCCACCCGTGCCGTGACCACACCAATTGCCATCAATATTGCCACCCTGCTGGAAGCACCGGTCAGTCTGGCCATTCTGATTGTGATTTTATCTGGGGTGATTGGTGCCGCTTTCTCGCCGCTGCTGCTGCGTCATATTAATGATGAGCGCGCCTCAGGACTGGCCTTAGGCCTTGCTGCTCATGCAATTGGCACAGCGCAAGCCTGGCAACGCGGTAGTGTGGCCGGACGTTATGCTGCATTTGGAATGGCGGTGAATGCCGTGTTTACCGCAGTCTGGCTGCCAACATTTATACTCTTTATTCAAAAAATGTGACTCAAGAATCAATATTTACATCTTGTGTTGATGAAAAAATATTCTTAAGATGAAAATTGAATTTTTTGAAGTGTATTAAAGGGATAGAAACATGGGGAAATTTAAATATACAGTGGCACTTCTGGCAGCCACATTCAGTGCCGGCATTTTCGCGGAAGATCTCTCCGGTACCTGGCGCAATATTGATGATAAAACCGGTTCATCCAAAGCCATTTTAGAGATTCGTCAAGAAGCTAATGGCACTTATACCGCTAAAATCGTCAAAGTAACGCCACGTCCGGGTTACACAGCAAAAGAAACCTGTGTCAACTGCCCTGCACCATATACCAATCAGCCCATTTTAGGCATGGATGTACTAAAAGGACTGGCGTATAAGGGCAAACTCAACTATAGCGGCGGCAAGATTATTGATCCGCTGTCTGGCAATATTTACAGTACCAAAGCTAAACTGAGCAGCAACGGTAAACGTCTAACCCTCAGAGGTTATGTCGGTGTATCGGCCTTAGGACGCAGCCAAACTTGGATTAAAAGCGAATAATTAATCACTTCTCTTTTCACATAAAATGCCACACGTTCGTGGCATTTTTTATTGGTTTTTCTGCATCTTAGTTGCAACTTTAAGATTAATTACCTCTCAAATCGCTTGACTCCTTCCACAACTCGCTTTATACCTTGAATTAACCTCTGTGATAACTTTCGACAATCAAAGGAACTGATATGAAGAAAAATGTATTGATGGGCGCATTTGCAAGCTTCATCTTCAGTGGCTCAGCGTTTGCATCAGACCTAACGGGTATCTGGCAAAGTATTGATGACAAAACAGGCTCACCTAAAGCACTTATTGAAATTACCCAAGCTGAAAATGGCAGCTTTACAGGTAAAATTATTAAAGTCACACCAAGACCAGGCTATACTCCAAAAACTATGTGTGTGAATTGTCCTGCACCTTATACCAACAAACCTTTGGTGGGTTTGGAAGTTATTCATGGCTTAAAGCATGTGGAAAATAACAACTATGCCGATGGACGTATTTTAGATCCACTTACAGGCAAAATGTATAGCCTGAAAGGCCGTTTAGCGTCTAATAATAAACGTCTAACTTTACGTGGTTACGTCGGAATTTCAGCCATTGGTCGGACACAAACGTGGATTCGCCAACAATAAGCGAGTAATTGTGTCGCATCGGTCATTTTTTCTAGATACTCGGGACTTTGTGTCAGTCAATTCACAGATTAGACTAGCCGCAAAGACCGAGTAAGGGAAATAAAATGATTCAGAAATTGGCTTTAGGAATAGCCGTCATCTTCGGCAGTCTAAGCACTTTGGCGATGGCACAAGATTTAGCAGGGACTTGGCAACAAATTGATGATAAAACAGGCTCACCTAAAGCTGTCATCGAAATTCGTAAAGAAGCCAATCAAACCTATACGGGTAAAATTATTAAAGTAACTCCACGTCCAGGTTATACCCCACGTGAACTTTGTAATAAGTGTCCTGCGCCTTATACTGACCAACCTATTTTAGGGATGGATATTTTAAAAGGCTTAAAACAGATCAAAGACAGCAATAATTACGAAAAAGGACGCGTAATTGATCCATTGGCAGGTCGTATTTACGATGCAAAAATCCGCCTCAACTCGACAGGTAAGCGTTTGACTTTGCGCGCTTATATGGGGGTGTCTACACTAGGGCGCAGCCAAACTTGGATTCGAATTCAATAAAATTCAAAAAAACAGCCACTTTAATAGGTGGCTGTTTTCATTTCGACATCACATTTTTAAATTATAAAGATAAAATATTGTTACCATTCTTCCAGTGGATTATCCACTGTAAACAATTGCTGGTCTTCCAAACGATAAGCCACCAGTTGATGCCCCCAGACACAGCCCCCATCGACATTCTGAATCTGGGCGGAAATAGTTTTGCCTTGCAGCGCGGCCCAGTGCCCAAAAATAATCTGATGCGTTTCAGCTGCAGCCGAAACATATTCAAACCACGGTTTAAAGCCGGCCGGCATCGGATCGTCCAGACTGTCTTTAAAACTGAACTCCAGGCGTCCTTCTGCATCGGTCAGGCGCATGCGGGTTAGATAGTTGACGATACAGCGTAAGCGTTCATTGCCTTGCAAATCATCTGACCAGAGGGCTGGCTCTTTGCCAAACATCTCGGCTAGGAAATGATCCATTACCGCAAAATCGTCATGCTGAATCACCGCTTCAACTTCTTTGGCCAGCGCCTGAGTTTTTTCCGCACTCCACAAATGCGGAATACCGGCATGGGTAATGATGGTCGATTCATTCGGACAGACACATAACGGCTGCTTGCGTAACCAGTCAATCAATTCATCGCTGTCAATGGCATCAATCACATCGCGGGTCTGGTCTTTGTCTTTAATCTCTTTCAGGCCACGTGCACCAGCCAGCAAAGTCAGGTCATGATTGCCCAGCACTGTGGTCGCAACACCACGATCAGCCAGCTTTTTGACAAAGCGCAACACGCCAAGCGAGTTTTCACCACGTGCCACCAGATCACCGGCAAACCAGATAAAGTCCTGATCCGGATCAAAGCGGATTTCCTTGAGCAAGGCTTTCAGGGCTTCAAAACAGCCCTGTACATCGCCAATCACATAGTTATAACGTGCCATCGTTGTTTTACACCACCATTTGATCTGCCAAAGCCACAAATTCGGCCAGGGTCAGGGTTTCTGGACGTGCCATCGGATCAACACCGGCTTTTTCAAAACCATCTTCTGCCAGCATGCCTTTTAAGCTATTGCGCAAGGTTTTACGACGCTGGGTAAACACATGCGAAACCAGACGTGATAAAGCCTTTTCATTTTTTGCCACAATCGGTTTCACCTCATACGGCTCTAAACGAAACACCGCAGAAGTCACTTTTGGTGGCGGGTTAAAAGAGCCCGGTGGCACTTCAAACAGGAAAGTTGGTTTGCAGTAATACTGAATCATCACCGACAAACGGCCGTATTCTTTGGTATTTGGCGCAGCAGTAATCCGGTCGACCACTTCTTTTTGCAGCATGAAGTGCATGTCTTTGACTTTGTCACCAAACTCCAGGAGATGGAACAACAGTGGGGTCGAAATGTTATACGGCAGGTTACCCACCACACGGAGTGGACGGTCATCTTCAAACAGATTGCTAAAATCATATTTCAGCGCATCGGTTTCAATAATGGTTAAACGTTCCGGATGTGGCACACGCCCCGGCAAACCGGCAGCCAGATCACGGTCCAGTTCCACCACGGTCAAGGCATCACATTCACCAATTAATGGTGAAGTTAAGGCCGCCAGACCCGGGCCAATTTCAACAATATTATCGCCCGGACGCGGATTGACCGAGCGTACAATTTTCGCAATCACACGTTGGTCATGTAAAAAGTTTTGACCAAAACGCTTGCGCGTGTGGTGCCCTTCATCTTTCGGGTTTAAGGCATTAATCTGATACATAAAGATTTCCAACGTGTAATAAAGACAAGATCAGTGACGCGCTAAATCCAGCGCCAAATCAACAGCCACATTCAGGCTTGAGCTTTTCGCAAGACCGCTGCCTGCGAGGGAGAGTGCTGTGCCATGATCAACTGAAGTGCGAATAAACGGCAAGCCCAAAGTAATATTGATGGCTTCACCAAATCCTTGCGATTTTAGCACAGGTAAGCCCTGATCGTGATACATCGCCAGAACCGCATCGGCATCTTTTAGGTTTTCCGGAGTAAATAAGGTATCAGCCGGCAGGCTTAAACTCATCTGGATGCCCTGCGCGCGATAGCTTTCCAGCACCGGATTAATCACCTCAATTTCTTCCATGCCCAAATAACCGCCCTCACCGGCATGCGGATTTAAACCACAGACCAGAATATTCGGCTGCTCAATTTTAAATTTGGATTTTAAATCGTGGATGAGAATATCAATCACCTGATGCAGACGTTCAGCGGTAATCGCATCAGCCACTGCACGCAGCGGTAAATGCGTAGTGGCCAGGGCCACTCTTAGGGTTTTGGTGGCCAGCATCATCACCACGCGCGGCACGCCCGCAAACTCCTGGTAATATTCGGTATGGCCACTAAAGGCTATACCAGCGTCATTGATGACTGACTTCTGTACCGGCGCAGTCGCTACCCCGACACTTTTGCCTGACATGGCATAATCGGCCGAACGACGTAGCTGTTCCAACACATAAGCGGCATTTTGCGGATTCAGCTCGCCCATCACCACAGCTTGCTGTAAAGGCACATGCTCGACATAGAGCTGCCCTTTTTCTGAAGAAGCAGTTTGCCCGCTGTATTCAATCAGTTCTACCGGCATCTTCAACACTTGCGCACGCTGGGCCAGCATGGCCAGATCGGCCAGAACCACAACGGGACGCTCATCTACACTGTCGGCAAGATGCAGACAAATATCCGGGCCAATGCCGGCAGGTTCACCACTGGTCACATATAAAGGCAGCATGATTGATCCTAAACAATAAGGCATCTCCCATTATAAGCAGACTTTGACCGCAGCGGCCGTGAATTCTGCTGAAGATTCGGGCAGATTGGCCGGTTTTGGGGCAATCTAAACTGCTTTTAAAGGCTAATGTTTAGCTGAAAGTTGATCAGTACTAGGCACGGCAGATGGATGTTCTTGGCAAGTCTTTTCTTTTCTCAGGATTTTGATTAAAATACAGCGCTTGAAATTTTATATTTTCATTGTGGTTCTCGACAATTTCGTTTAGAATCTCGTCTCCTTTTTGTTTGGACTGATTCACCGTCCAAACCAACTATAATAGGTAGTGGTTTAATGAAAACTCTCAGCGCTAAGCCAGCTGAAGTTCAACACGACTGGTACGTTGTTGATGCTTCTGGCAAAACTTTAGGTCGTCTTGCGACTGAAATCGCTCGTCGTTTACGCGGTAAGCATAAGACTTCTTATACTCCTCACGTTGACACTGGTGACTACATCGTTGTTATCAACGCTGAACAAGTTCAAGTAACTGGTAACAAGTCACTTGACAAAAAATACTATCGCCACACTGAATTCCCAGGCGGTTTAAAAGAAACTAACTTTGAAAAGTTAGTTGCTCACAAACCTGAAGAAATCTTCCAACGCGCTGTGAAAGGCATGTTGCCAAAAGGTCCTCTTGGTTATGCAATGATCAAGAAAATGAAAGTGTACGCTGGTAGCGAGCATCCTCATACTGCTCAACAGCCACAAGTTTTGGATATCTAAGGGATACAGCACATGGCTACTAACTATGGTACAGGTCGCCGTAAGACCGCAACTGCACGTGTTTTCTTATCTGCTGGTACTGGTAAACTCGTGATCAACAACCGTTCATTAGAGCAATATTTCGGTCGTGAAACTGCTCGTATGGTTGTTCGTCAACCTTTAGAGCTTCTTGAAGCAACTGAAAAATATGACCTTTACATCACTGTTGCTGGTGGTGGTATCGGTGGTCAAGCAGGCGCGATCCGTCACGGTATTACTCGTGCATTAATCGCTTCTGACGAGACTTTAAAACCTGCTCTTCGTCAAGCTGGTTTCGTTACTCGTGACGCTCGTGAAGTTGAACGTAAGAAACTTGGTTTACGTAAAGCACGTAAACGTCCTCAATTCTCTAAACGTTAATTCGTTTACCGAGTTGGACAAAAAGCCTTGGTTTATCCAAGGCTTTTTTATTGGCTGTTATTTTAAAGATAAAGGAATTTATTGTTCAGGTACATCTTTACCCCAACTGCCCTCATGCAGCCAGAAGGCCTTGCTGAAATAATAGTTCACTACCCCAATTCCTAAGCAGAACATCAGAAACACAAGTTTTATCATCATACTGCGCCGCTCCTGTTATTTTTTTATAATCTAACCCATTTTCACCCGATTCATCCTTTTTCGCTTCGTGCTTTTTAGGTTGAATTTTAGTATCCTAACTGATTCATTTTGCTGCTTACTGATTTATGTCCTTGGAAAATACACCGCTACAGGGAATTACACTATACAGTCATGCAGACGATTTCCGCTCGCACTGGATTCGCCTGGTACTGGCTGAGAAGAATATTAAATATCATCTGGTCCTGGTCGACCATGAAGATGAAGATTTAGCCAGCCTGAATCCTTATAATCGCTTACCCATGCTGGTAGAGCAAGATTTAAAACTGTTCCATGCCCCAATTATTTCCGAATATGTTGATGACCGCTACCGGCAAAACAAGCTCTATGCCGATGCACCAGCACCCCGCGCAGAGCAGCGCCAATACATCTGGCGTTTTGAGCAGGACTGGCTAAAGCTGGCCGATATCCTGCTTTGCCATGAAGATACCCTGAATAGCGCAGCACAGGCCAAGGCACAAAAGCAGCTTCGTGATACACTGGTCTCACTCACACCATTATTTCAGCATTTCCCTTATTTTATGGCGGAAAACTTTGGCATCCTGGATTGTATGCTGGCCCCAATTTTCCTGCGCTTGAAAGCCATGGGCATTGAACTGCCAAAACAGCATTGCCGCCCGATTCATTTATATTGCCAGCGAATTTTTAGTCGCCCTGCATTTGTAAAATCCTTAACCGTGCAGGAAAAAAACCGCTATAGCGAATTTTTAATAAATAAGTAGAGAGTAGATATGTCTGAACAGGAACTCAACTTAAGCCCAACCCGTCCCTATCTAGTGCGTGCCATTTATGAATGGATTTGCGACAACCAGCTTACACCGCATATTCTGGTCGATGCCACCCAACCCAACACCATGGTGCCAGAGCAGTTCATTCAGGATGGCCAGATTGTGTTAAATATCGTGCCACATGCAGTCCATGGCTTGCACATCTCCAATGATGCCATCAGCTTTTCGGCGCGCTTTGGTGGCGTAGCACGCGATATTTATGTACCCATTGCTGCAGTTTTGGGGATTTATGCTCGCGAAAATGGCCAGGGTTTATTCTTTGATCCAAGTGAATATGAACATATCCAAAATGATCCAAATGCTTTAAAATCAAGCACAGAGGAACAAACTGAAACACCAAAGAAAAAACCAAGCCTAAGATTATTAGATTAAAAAAGAAATAGGAGTAAATGCATGGCTTTTGATTTAGTACAATACTTTAGCGATCAGGTTAAAATTCAAAAGCCTCAGCTTTTGCAGCAGTACGATGCTGATAGCCGCAATGCATATATCCAGGAACTCAATGCGCTAACTCTAGGCAAACTGATTCGTCTGTGGCGCGAAGATGACAATAAGCTCTATCAGGAAATCAAGACCCTCGATCCGCTGTATATTCAGGAAGTGTCCCGTCATCTGACCACTTCGGTACACAACCAGTCTGAACTGCCTAAACCTGAACTCGAACACGGTATTAGTGAAATTTTAAGCCTGCAACTGACCGAATTAAAACAGTTAGATGAAACCGGTAACTTCGGCAGCAATGGCTTAAAAGAGCTACTACAGGGTCAAATTGAACATCTGTCAGGTCAGGCAGATGATTGGGTTTGGTCAACAAACGAGCTAACAGAGTTAAAGGGCTCTAAACCCCTTCCCCAAGAAGAGCTATCATTAGATGATACGATGAAGGAGTTTAATCAAATGTTACATCAACAAGCCGATCATGCGCCGGTAGAAAGCACAGTCGCAGCAGAACCGACTGTTCCAGGCTGGGCCAAAGTTTTGGAACCTGTCGTAGCAATTGCGATTCTATGGATTCTATATTGCGCAGCAAGCCAAATGTTTGCTTAAGCAGTCTGATTCCAAACCGCCTGACATAGGCGGTTTTTTATGGCTGAAATTTTCCAATAAATAGTTCAGTCTCCTTGTACGTTTTGGCTTACATTGAATGAAGATAATTGAGGCTAGGCGTACACACAGAATTTTCGTATTCTAAATTCATCAGGAAACAGGATGTTTCCCAAACGAAAAACAACAATAATAAGTTTGTACACCAGGATCGTGAGGTACGACAGGAGTTATACCTAAAGCACGAAATACGAAGAAACCCCGTCAGGATGATGGGGTTTCTTTTTATCTATTCTCTCTACAGCAGCTCTACCATTATACTCACTACGAAAATAAATAGCGTTCATCTTTCTAGATGACGAAGGTATGATCTTGAGATAAGATTATTGCTTAACCCCTATCACCCCTTGAAGAAGACTTAAAGGGCGTATTAAAGCATGCTGCTACAGCAGTTCAATGAGCCTTAGAGATGGTTTAGGGAGTATAATAAAAACTCATATTCCCTGTAGATAAGCCTGCAATAAACGCATATTCAACATAAAACTCTGTCATGTTGAATACATATAACACGGTACACACCAAGCCAAAGACCACTAATCCAGACATTACGGGTGCTGCCTTATACTCTGCATGCTTATATATTGGGGTTTGTAAAATAGAATAATATAATTTTTTTCGATTAATATAAAAGCGATTAAAAATCGGTAAACGGATAATCAATATATGCATCAGCACAATTCCGAGAATCCAATGTATTACCACCACCCAGTAGTTCAATAATATATGCTCAGGATACATACCAATAGCCACGAAAATGACTGAAATGCAGAAATTTAACAACAAATAGCTGGGATAAAATTTTCTATACATGGGTTATTTTGATAATTTTATTTATTTTGAAGCACTATAGCTTTATTAAAAGCATAAAAATCCCCCTGCTATTTAAGCTA